>NZ_LZKU01000182.1 GCF_001672975.1 Mycobacterium sp. 1465703.0 | reverse complement strand
CGGCCTGCTCGGCCAATTCTCGTTCGGGGTGCTGATGATGCGGATCGAAGAGACCGCGATCGGTGCCGTGATCGGAGCAACCGTCGCGGTCGTGGTGCTGCCGACCAACACCCGAACCGCCATCCGCGGTGACACCCGCGCATTCTTGACCAGTCTGTCGGCGCTGATCGAGACATCGGCCGCGACCATGTTCGGTGAAGGGGAGGGCGGCAGTCCCTCGGAGCTCGCACGTCAGCTCGGTCGGGACCTGCAGCAGTTCCGGGTCACCGCCAAGCCGTTGTTGGCGGGTCTCGCCGGACTTGCCGGCCGGCGCAGCATCCGCCGCGCCCTGCGGCTTTTCACCGCCTGCGACCGGTACGGCCGAAGCCTGGCGCGCAGCGCCGAGCAGTATCAGGATCCGGTCGGGTCGCCTTCGCTCGCATTGGAACTGGCGCAAGCCTTTTCGGCGGCTGCGACCCAGACGCGACGCAACATCGACGCATTGCAGGCAGCCATCGAGGGCGGCCACCCGCCGACCCTGGTCTCGGCGGCTGACGAACTCGACGCCGCCGAGACGGCGGCCCGCCAACAGGACGGCGACGACAGCGGCGAAACAAGCCCCGACACCCGGCGATTCCTCACCGCGGTGCATGCCTTGCGCCAGATCGAGCGGGCAGTCATCACGGCGGCCACCAATCTCGGTGGGCGCGAAAGCGTCAAGACGGCCAGCCCCGCGTCGCGCTGATGCGGTGCGTCTCGATGTGCTAGGCGATCCGAACCCCCGCGGCTACCATCTTGCTAACCGCCGCGGTCAGTAGGCAGCATCGAGGAGAAACCCCATGGCCACTCCGAACCTTCCGCCGGGCTTCGATTTCACCGACCCCGACATCTACGCCCATCGGCTTCCGGTGCAAGAGTTCGCCGAATTGCGTGCCACAGAACCAATCTGGTGGAACGAGCAGCCGCTCGATCAAGGCGGTTTCGGCGACGGCGGCTACTGGGTGGTGACCAAACACCGCGACATCCGCGAGGTCTCGTTGCGCAGCGACGACTTTTCCTCGGCCACCAAATCGATCGTGCCGCGATACCGAGAAGACTTGGCGCAGAGCCAAATCGAAGCGGGCCGGGCCTCGATGATCATGATGGACGACCCCGAGCACAGTCGGCTGCGCAAGATCGTGTCGCGTGGTTTCACACCCCGTGCGGTCGAGCGGTTGCGCGCCGAACTCACCGAACGCGCGCAGTGCATCACCGCCGACGCCGCGGCGCACGGGTCGGGCGACTTCGTCCGTCAGGTGGCCTGCGAGCTGCCGCTGCAGGCCATCTCGAGTCTGCTGGGCGTACCGGCGGACGACTACGACAAGCTGTTCGACTGGACCAACAACATGATCGGCAGCGACGACCCGGAATTCGCCGACCATGACGCACTGACGTCAGCAGGCGAATTGGTTTGGTACGCCATGCAATTGGCGGCGCGTAAGGCCGAGGAAGGCGGCCCGAAAGATCGGGACATCGTCAGCACGCTGATCGAGGCCGACTCCGGGGAACAGCGACTCTCCGACGCCGAGTTCGGCATGTTCGTCGTCACGCTGGCGGTGGCCGGTAACGAGACCACCCGCAACTCCATTACGCAGGGAATGATGGCCTTCACCGACCATCCCGACCAGTGGGACTTGTTCAAGGCGCAGCGGCCGAAAACCGCGGCCGACGAGATCATCCGCTGGGCCACCCCGATCACGGCGTTTCAGCGCACCGCGGCAAACGACACCGAACTCGGCGGCGTGCCCATCAGGAAGGGCCAGCGGGTGGTGTTGTTTTACCGGTCGGCGAACTTCGACGAAGAGGTCTTCGATGACCCGTTCACGTTCAACATCCTGCGCAACCCCAACCCGCATGTCGGATTCGGCGGCACCGGCGCGCATTACTGCATCGGCGCGAACCTGGCCCGGATGACCATCGACCTGATGTTCAACGCGATCGCCGACCGCATGCCCGACCTGAGCTCGGCCGGCGATCCGGAACGGCTGCGGTCATCGTTCATCAACGGCATCAAGCACTGGCAGGTCGACTACGGGAAGACATGTCCGGCGGCGCACTAGCTCGGCTGGGAAGACCGCGGGCTCTCCCTGTCGTGGTGGTCGCCCGTGACAATGAAGTCTTCGATCAATTCCACCACCTCGTTGGGCGCCTCCACCTGCGCGAAGTGGCCGACGTCGGGCAGTACCTCGAGCCTCGCGTCGGTGCGCGCCTCGTGCGCGGCGTAGGCGTGATCGACGGGGATGATGCCGTCGCGCTCGCCCCAGATCGCCATGACCGGTAAATCCTGCCGCAACTGCAGCCTGCTGAGCGCGCTGACCGCCTGCCCGCGGTAATCGACGACGGACCGCAGCGTCCGCAGGAACGACTGCCGTGTCTCGCCGTCCGACAACGACGAATAGGCGCTCCACAGCTCGGCGCCGCGCGGGGAGCGGATGCCGGCGCTTCTCAACCAGGACCGCAGCTTGTTGCCGATGGACAGGACGGCAGGCGGCGCGATGATCGGCAGCATCAGCTCGGCCCCGGGCGCCGAGAGCAGCCGCAGCACCCATCCGACGTCGGGGCCCAGGCCGCCGCTGCTGATCAGGATCAGCCGTTTGGCGTAGTCGGGATGCTGATAGACGAATTGCATGGCCACCCCGCCGCCGAGGGAGTGCCCGACGACAGTGGCGTGGCTGACGCCGAGCTCGTCGAGAAAATCGCGCAGCCACACCGCGAACGCGCCCAGCGAGTAGTCGGTGCGGGGCTTCGCCGACTCGCCGTGGCCGAGCAGGTCCGGGGCGATGACCCGATACTTCTTCGACAGCGGCGGTATCACTGACCGCCAAGTCTCCGAACTGCCGGCCATGCCGTGGATGAGCAGGAGCACTTCGCCGTCACCCTCGTCGCGGTAGGCGACGCGATCGCCGTGGAGTTCGAGAACCTTCAACTCACTCATGGGAGGTGTGTACCCGCTTTTGTCCTGCTCACGACTCGGCAATGATCGAGCCATGACCGAACCGGTTGCCACCCGGGTGGCCGTCTACCTCGACTTCGACAACATTGTGATCTCCCGGTACGACCAGATCCACGGGCGAAATTCGTTTCAGCGTGACAAAGCCAAGGGCCTCGAGCAGCATTCTGAGCGGCTGGACCAGGCGACGGTAGACGTCGGTGCGATTCTCGACTTCGCGTCGTCGTTCGGGACCCTGGTGCTCACCCGCGCCTATGCGGACTGGTCGGCGGAGATCAACGCCGGGTATCGCGGGCAGTTGGTGGCCCGCGCGGTCGATCTGGTCCAGTTGTTTCCGGCGGCGGC
>NZ_LZKU01000181.1 GCF_001672975.1 Mycobacterium sp. 1465703.0 | reverse complement strand
CTCTACGACGGCGGCCTGGTCGCCGAACGGCACGAGGCCGTCGGGACGTTCGTCGACGCCCACCCCGCCGAGGTCGATCTCTTGTAGTCGGACGCCGGTCGCGGCAAGACGATCACACGCGTCGCGGAACGCGAACCGCCATGGCTTGGACAGCCCGGGCAGTTCCCGGGGGATCGCCACAGTCGGGTTCGGGGGCGCGGCCAGCGGCGCGTCCGGTGGGAACGGGCGCGCCCCTCCGGCCATCACCCCCATCGCGGCGTCGGCCGTGTCGATGTCGCGCGCGAACACCGTGACGCAGTCGTAGGAGCGGCATGCCGGGACGACGCCGTTCGTCGGAACCACGCCGACAGTCGGCTTGATGCCCACGACGCCCTGGAGCGCGGCCGGCACGCGGCCCGACCCCGCGGTGTCGGTGCCGACACCGATGTCGACGAGTCCGAGCGCGACCGCGACGGCTGACCCGGAGCTGGACCCCCCCGAGATGTGGTCGGGCCGGCGGGCGTCGCGCACCGCGCCGTAGGGGCTGCGAGTTCCGACCAGGCCGGTTGCGAACTGGTCGAGGTTGGTCGCACCGAGAACGACGGCACCGGCCGCCCGCAACCGCGCGACGACGGTGGCATCGGCGGAAGCGGGCACGCTCGCGTAGCCCGGACACGCCGCCGTGGTCGGCAGACCCGCGACGTCGATGTTGTTCTTCACCGACGCGACGAGGCCGGCCAGCGGCAAATCCGCGCCCGCAGCGACCTGAGCATCGACGGCGGCGGCGTCGGCCAGCGCATCGGCCTTGGGCCGTAAGAAGATCCAGATCTCCGGGCGGTCGACCGCTTCGATTGCCGCGTACGCGGCGCGCACACGTTCGACGGCGCTCACGCAGACGCCTCGGCGAGGTCGAGGTCTGCGGACGGCGGGGACTGGGTCTGTACCACCGCCAACGGCGTGCCGGGTTCGACCTGGTCGCCCGCCTCGACCAGCAGGCGGGTGACGACGCCGTCGGAGGGGGCCGCGATGACCGTCTCCATCTTCATGGCCTCGAGCGCGAGCAGCGGTTGGCCCGCCACCACCTGCTCGCTCACTTCGACGTCGACCTTCCACACGCTGGATGCAAACGGCGCGTCCACCCGCTGTTCGCCGTCGTCGAGCACCAGGTCGACCGTCACCGCGACAGCCCTGGATTCGGTCCGCTCCGCGCGGTCGAACTCTCCCGCGGCCGCCCATGCCGCGCGTTCGGCCGCGAACGCCGCGCTCTGGGTGGCCCGGAAGTCGGCGATCGAGGCGGCATTGTCGGCCAGGAACCGCTCGTGGTCGGCAAGCGAGAACGTTCCGGGGGTGATATCCACCGAGCCGCGGCCGGCGGCGAGGTCGGCGCGTAGGTCGAGCAGTTCCTCGGCGGATACCGGATACCAGCTGATCCGATCGAAAAACCTTAGCAGCCAAGGCGTTTCGGGCTCGAATGGCGCCGTGTGCGTGTACCGGCTCCACACCTGCGTGGTCCGTCCGACGAACTGGTAGCCGCCGGGGCCCTCCATGCCGTAGATGCACAGGTACGCTCCACCGATGCCGACGGAGTTCTCCGCGGTCCATGTGCGCGCCGGGTTGTACTTGGTGGTGACCAGCCGGTGGCGGGGATCGAGCGGCGTTGCCACGGGCGCGCCGAGGTATACGTCGCCGAGCCCCAGAGTCAGGTATTCGGCCGCGAACACAATGTCCCTGACATCGTCCTGCGACGCCAAACCATTGACCCGCCTGATGAATTCGATGTTGGACGGGCACCACGGCGCGTCGTCGCGCACGCCCGACATGTAGCGCGCGATGGCCTCGCGAGTGGCCGGGTCGTCCCAGCTGAGGGGCAGTCTCACCGACCTGCTGGGCACCACCACGTCCGCGGTCGCGGGCAGGTCGTCCTCGATTTCGTTGAGCAGCCCAAGCAGTCGGTCGATCGGCAGCACGTCGGGGTCGACATGCACCTGCAGCGAGCGAATCCCTGGTGTCAGATCCACGATCCCGGATAAGCGGCCTTCGTTCAGTTCCTCCGCGAGCCGTTGGTGCAGGGCGTGGACGCGCACGCGCAGCGCGAGATCCAAGACGATGTCGCCGTACTCGACCATGACATTGTCGTCGCCGCTGCGGCGGTAGGTGACCGACGGAGCACCGTCACCGGTGCGGCGGGCAAGCACGCCGTGGTCGCCGTCGCCACCAGTCCGCGGGACCGACCATGCCGCCCGACGTGCGATGCCCAGTTCATTACGCGACGGCACATCGGCGGCGCGCACCGGCACGAAACGCACCGTATCGCCCGGCCGTAGCTGACCCAGTTTCCACCGTTCGGCCGAGGTGACGGTGACGGGACACACGAAGCCGCCCAGGCTCGGGCCATCGGGACCCAGCAGGATCGGGGTGTCGCCGGTAAAGTCAAGCGAACCAACCGAATACGCATTGTCGTGAATATTGGACGGGTGCAGGCCCGCCTCTCCGCCGTCGGACCGCGCCCATTGCGGCTTCGGCCCTTCCAGCCGCACCCCGGTGCGGGCGGAGTTGAAGTGCACGCGGTAGCGCGCGCTGAACAAGGTGTCGATGTCGGCTTGCGTGAAGAACTCGGGCGCGCCGTGTGGTCCTTCGGTGACGGCGAGTTCCCAATCCGACCGCATCGTCGGACGTTGCTCGGCCGGTACCGGCGCGGTGGGTGCGGGAGCGCCAGGGGTGTTGGCGCGCAAGACGTCACCGACCACCAGCTGCCGTCCGCCGTGGCCGCCGAATCGGCCCAGCGTGAAAGTCGACGCGCTGCCCAGATAGGCCGGCACGTCGAGCCCGCCGGCGAAGAGCACGTAGGTGCGCAGTCCTGTCGTCTCGGCGGCGCCGACGTCGAGCAGGCCGTCCGCCGGGATCTCGACCGGCTCCCACATCGGAACGGCCACCCCGTTGACCGTGATCGGGCACTCGGCCCCGGTGACGCAGACCGTGGTCGGATGGGTCACGTGCAGCGCCGGACCCGATGAGGTGCACTCGAGCCCGGGAGCCCCGTCGGCATTGCCGAGCGCGCGGTTGCCGAGCCGGAACGACAGGTCGTCCATCGGCCCGCTCGGCGGTACGCCGACAGCCCATTTACCCACCCTGCCAGGCAGGTCCTGGACCGTGGTCAGCAGGCCGGGGCGTTCGACGGTGATCCGAGGGCGGGGATCCTTGATGTCGGCCAATGTGGCGGTGCTGTGGCGCGCCTCGCGCACGTCGGGGTAATTCAGTGCGGCGCGGGCTGCCCCGATATTGACCTCGATGCCGTGGATGACCGTGGCGTCCAGCGCGAGGCTCAGTCGGTCGAATGCCACGCCCCGAGTCGGCCCTTCGGTGATGACCTTGGCGAGTAGCGGATCGTAGGACGCCGAGATCTCGGTGCCGTCTTGGACCCAAGTGTCGACGCGCACGCTGGATCCGTCGACGAGCCGGTCGGGGAACGTCACGGCGGTCAGTGTTCCGGTGCTCGGTCGGTAGTCCCGCGTGGGATCCTCAGCGTATACGCGCACCTCCACCGCATTGCCCGCAACGGGCACCGCGCCGGTGCTGGCGCCCGGCGCCAGGCGCTCCGCTACCATGTCCCGATCGCCGCGCGCCAGCCGAAACATCCACTCGGCCAAATCAATTCCGGTGATCGCTTCGGTCACCGGGTGCTCGACCTGCAGGCGCGCGTTCACCTCGAGGAACGACGCCTGGTGTCGCTCTTGGTCGTAGACGAATTCGACGGTGCCGGCGGAGCGGTAACCCACCGACGCAGCCAAGGCGCGCGACGACGAATGCAGGCGCTCGCGTAACTCGTCGGGAAGTGCCGGTGCGGGCGCCTCCTCGATCACCTTTTGGTTACGGCGCTGCAGTGAGCAGTCGCGGTCGCCGAGCGATAGCACCCGACCGGTGCCGTCGCCGAAGATCTGCACCTCGAGGTGGCGCGCGTGCTCGATGAACCGTTCGACGAAGACACCCGCCGAGCCGAAGCTGCGCTCGGCCAGCCGAGCCACGCGATCGAACGCGGAGCGCAGCTCCTGGGCATCCCGGCAGACCTGCATGCCGATCCCACCACCGCCGCCGGTGGCCTTGAGCATCACCGGATAGCCGATGTCGTCAGCCGCACTGATCGCGGCCGCGGCGCTGTCCAGCAACGCGGAGCCGGGGGACACCGGCACACCGGCAGCGACTGCGGCTTCGCGCGCCGTGTGCTTGTTCCCGAACACGCGCAGCTGTTCTGGGGTCGGGCCGACGAATGCGATGCCGGCTTGTTCGATAGCCGTGGCGAATTCGGCGTTTTCGGAGAGGAATCCGTAACCCGGATGGATCATGCCGGCGCCGGTCGCGGTTGCTGCCTCCAGGACCGCGTCGGCCCTCAAATAACTTTCACTCGGCGCGGCGCGCCCCAGGCGTACCGCTTCGTCGGCCAACCTGACGTGGGGCGCCCCGCGGTCGGCATCGGAAAACACCGCCACCGTGCGGAGGCCAAGCTGCCGCGCCGACCGCAGCAGCCGAACGGCAATCTCCCCGCGATTGGCGATCAGTACCGTGTCGGGCGGGTTCACGCGCCGCCCGCCTGGGCAGGCCGGGTCACGATCATCTGGACCGGGGTGGGGTCGAACCCGTTGCAGGGATTGTTGATCTGCGGACAGTTCGACACCAGGACCAGCGTTTCTACCTCAGCGCGCACCGCGACTCGCTTGCCCGGCGCGGACAGACCATCGACGATCCCCAACGCACCGTCGGGATCGACGGGCACGTTCATGAACCAGTTGATGTTGCTCGACAGGTCCCGCGCGCCGAGGCCATGACGGGCGCCCTCGATCAGAAAGTTCTCTTTGCATCCATGCTGGGACCAGGTGTGCGGACCATAGCGCAACGTGTTGGATTCCTTGGAGCAGGCTCCGCCAAGCGTGTCGTGCGCGCCGACTTCGTCGTCGACGACGGTCATCAACGCCATCCCAGTGTCAGCGCGCAGCACTGACCCGGTGGTCAGGGTGATACGGCCCTGCCGCCTGATGGTCTCTGGTGCGGAGTAGCGGACCGAGGTGTCCGCCGCCGAGTAGAGCAGACAGTCGACGGCTTGGTTGCCGTAGAGGTCGGCGATCGTCAATACGTCTCCCGCGGCAACCACCGCGGACCACGATGCGCGTGCGGCGACGGTCTGGTCGAGGATCACGGCCCCGGGAACAAGGGCGGCGGTGGCGGCGGTTGTCACAGGACTCCCCGGGCGGCAAGGTCGGCGTTGGTATTCGCGATGGCTTGGCGGTGTTCGGGACCCAGCGGTCCGACCAGTTCGCCGGCGGCCAGCACGTCAAGTTCGGCCGCGGCGGGCCAGGCGTGAATTCGTAAGGGAGAGCAGGTGAATTCGGGCCGCGGATCCAGGGGGTGTGCTGTGTTGGCGAGAAGCACGATGCAGTCGACATGCAACAGAAGATCGACGTGAGTGCGCGGGCCTGCGGACCCCTGCCACCGAAAAGTTCCGTCGGACCCCACGCGCACTCCCTGGAAGAAGGAGAGTGAGGGTGGCAGGTCACGCTGGCCCAGACCGTGCTTGAGTGCCCCCAGCAGAAGAAGCTGGCGTCCGGCCGGGGATGGCGACTCGGGCGCCCCCGCCCCATACGCCTCCACGTTCCCCGCCAGCGTCGTGGTGCCAGTGAGAGCGTCATGAGCGCCGGAAGTGTCGGCGACAACCGTCGCGAGAACCCGGCCGAAACCGCTCAACAACGGGTGCCCGGTGGTGACGTACGCCTGCCACGGCACTTTGACTGTGTCTGCGATGTTGAGCCGTTCATGGGGGGCGCCGAGGCGGTGCAACAACAGGCTCGCGCAGGCATTGCCGTCCGGATCGGTCAGTCGGATGCGTGTGCCGCGAGCCACAGCGGCGGTCGTATATCCGCCCGGTCCCACGGTCTCCGACCAGACCAGATGCTCGGCGGCCACGTCATCGGGGACGGTCGGGCTGCTACTTGCGGGCACGTGCCGCATGTACTGCGCAGACCGGCCGTGTTGGGCTCGTGCGTGGGCCCGGGCTCCCGCCGTGGTGGCGGTATCTGAGCTGCTCGCTTCAGCGATCACAGGAACCCCCTTCAGTAACGACATCGACCCAATTTCTATCAAATGACAGATTCAGCGCGCAAGCCGTCCGCATGGGGCCACGGCTGACCTGTCGGCCTGAAGGGCGACCGCCTCTGCTCCGGGTTCAAGACCGACGGCGCATCGCGCCCGTCCAGGCAGGTAGGTGGTCCAGTATTCGTCGACGGCTGTGCTGTATTCGGCTGGCGCGGAACAGATTTCGTTCTGCGGTGCGGTCAGCGCCGGGCTCGGGGTGACAGCCTGATCCCGGACACCGAGACTAGGCGCGAAGATCGGCGGTGATAGCGCCGGTGAGGCGGATCAGATCCTGCGGCGCCACCGCGACCTCCCACCCTCGGCGACCGGCGCTGCAGAACACCAGATCCCACGCCAGCGCGCTGGAATCGACGACCGTCGGCAGCCGCTTGCGCTGACCGAACGGCGACACCGCACCGACCACATATCCGGTGGCCCGTTCGGCGATCGAAGCGTCGGCCATGGATGCCTTGGCAACCCCCAGCGCGGCGGCGGCCGCCTTCAGCGAGAGCCGGGCGGTCGCCGGCATGATCGCGACTGCGAGTCCGTCGGGGACCGTGATGATCAGCGTCTTGTAGATCTGCCCGGGATGGATGCCGGCGGCCTCGGTGAGCGCTTTGACCGCCTCGGCGCCGAACGCATGCTCCCGCCGATCGTGGTCGAAGGTCAGGACTTCATGCGGCACACCGGCTTTCACCAACGCGGCAATACCTGGTGTGGCAGGCCCGGCCACCTCGAGATCCTAGGGGCCGGTGTACCCCGGTGGGTTGACGCCGTCCACCCAGAAGTCGACGCCCAGTTTCGAGCCGGGGATGCAGTCGTACGCCGACAAGTCGGTGACACCGGAGTCCACCAGCACGTCCTCGCACAGCAGCATGTTGCCGGTGAATTCCTTGGACGGCTTGTTGAGGATGACGTAGGCCGCGTCGGAGTAGATCTCGGGCTTGCGGGCGCGGCCCATCGCCTCGTCACCACCGAGCAGGTTCTGCACCGCGGCCGTCGCCACCAGCGTGCGCGGCCACAGCGTGTTGGAGGCGATGCCCTCCTCGCGCATTTCTTCGGCGATGCCCAGGGCGCACAGCGTCATGCCGAACTTGGCCATCATGTATGCGGTCGGCTTCAACCACTCGCTGCCGAGCAGGACCGGCGGAGACAGCGTCAGGATGTGCGGGTTCTCCCGGCCCTTCAGATGCGGGATGCAGGCCTGCGACACCGCATATGTGCCGCGCACCTGAATGCCGTTCATCAAGTCGAACCGCTTCATCGGCACCTCGGTGATGGACCCCAGGTTGATCGCCGAGGCGTTGTTGACGCAGATGTCGATGCCGCCGAACCGTTCGACGGTCTTGGCCACCGCGGCCTCGACCGACTCCGGGTCGCGGACGTCCCCCACGATCGGCAACGCCTGCCCGCCGGCCTCTTCGAGTTCCTTGGCGGCGGTGAACACCGTGCCCGGCAACTTGGGATGCGGCTCGGCGGTCTTGGCGATCAGGGCGATGTTGGCGCCATCTTGTGCGGCGCGTTTGGCTATCGCCAGACCAATACCGCGACTGGCGCCGGAGATGAACATCGTTTTGCCGTTGAGGGACATGGCGTCACACTAACGCCACGCCGGAATCGGCCGGAGCGGGGTCCGAGCGGCGCTAGTCCAAACCGTTACCCGATCGAATTGCGGCGCGGAAATAGCGGCGTCGCGCATGCTGTTGATCCAATCGGTCTCACATGCGGTAGTGGCAGGCCCGGACGGACAGTGTCGGGGTCAGCCTTTAGATTGGGAGGAGCAGCGTGGTGTCAACGGCGACGAGCCTGTTAGGCGAGGAGCGGTTGGCTGGCTTGTTTGCGAGCCCGGTGGCGCTTTTCGTGTTCTCCGGTAACACCGCAGCAGAAGGGACCGGGTTAATCGATATGGCCGACTCTGAAAATGGCCGCGATGACGCGACAGGGCCCGAGATTGGCGAGCCCGCCGCGCACGAAGAGACCGACGCGGAATTAACGGCGCGATTCGAACGCGACGCGATTCCGCTGCTCGACCAGCTCTATGGCGGTGCGCTGCGGATGACCCGCAATCCCGCCGACGCCGAAGATTTGCTGCAAGAAACGATGGTGAAGGCCTACGCGGGATTCCGCTCTTTCCGGGCCGGCACCAATCTGAAGGCCTGGCTGTACCGGATCCTGACCAACACCTACATCAACAGCTACCGCAAGAAGCAGCGCCAACCGGCGGAGTACCCGACCGAGGAAATCACCGACTGGCAGCTGGCCTCGAACGCCGAGCATTCATCCACCGGACTGCGGTCGGCCGAGGTCGAAGCCCTCGAGGCGCTACCGGACTCGGAGATCAAAGACGCGCTGGCGGCTTTGCCGGAAGAATTCCGGATGGCGGTCTATTACGCCGATGTCGAAGGTTTTCCGTACAAGGAAATCGCCGAAATCATGGATACGCCGATTGGAACGGTAATGTCACGGCTGCACCGCGGCCGACGGCAGCTGCGCGGCCTGTTGGCCGACGTCGCCAAGGATCGGGGCTTCAACCGCGGTGAGCAGACGCACGAGGAGGTGTCGTCATGAGCGAGTTGGCCGGCCAGGGCGGTGCCTCGCCCGATGCTTGCCCCAACGACGAGTCGCACGGCAGCGTGGGCTGCGCCGAGGTCATCCGGCAGGTATGGCTGCTGCTCGACGGCGAATGCGGTCCGGACACCCGTGAGCAACTGCGTCGGCACCTCGAGGCGTGCCCCGGCTGCTTCAAGCACTACGGACTCGAAGAGCGGATCAAGGCGCTGATCGCCACCAAATGCCGAGGCGAGAAGGCCCCCGAGGGCTTGCGCGAGCGGCTACGGCTCGAGATCCGGCGCACCACCATCATCCGGGGTACGCAGTAGCGGCCCCTTAGGAGTTGGGCCGCTTACCGTGGTTGGCTTTGCTGTGCTTGCGGTCGCGCTTTTTGCGGCCTCTTTTGGCCATGGTGGAAACCTCCGTGGTTGCTTGATTGCTTGTCAAACCAGGCGCGCGGCGCCCGTTGGCTTGTCCTCCAGTCTCTCACGAGACGTCCTATGCAGTGTCTTCGCCCTCGTGGGGGCCACTCGGGGGCCGTGCGCCGCGGTCCCGACCGGGCCTGTGGTTCGATGTATCCGAGCCTGATGGGCCTGATAGAACCGTGATGACCAGCAGCCAGCCTGCGCAAAAGGCCGAAACGAGTGGGGTGAAGATGGCGGAGGATGTGCGTGCCGAGATCGTGGCCAGCGTGCTCGAAGTCGTTGTGAGCGAGGGTGACCAGATCGGCAAAGGCGACATCGTGGTGCTGTTGGAGTCGATGAAGATGGAGATCCCTGTCCTGGCCGAAGTCGGCGGCACCGTCAGCAAGGTCAGTGTGGCGGTGGGCGACGTCATTCAGGCGGGCGACCTCATCGCGGTGATCAGCTAGTCGCCCTGCCCCTTCGATCAGCCGCCGGGAAACGACCCGGGGAGTAAGCGATGTCAACTCTCGGTGATCTGCTCGCCGAACACACCATGCTGCCGGGCAATGCGGTAGACCACCTGCACGCGGTGGTCGGCGAGTGGCAGTTGCTGGCCGACCTGTCGTTCGCCGATTACCTGATGTGGGTGCGCCGCGACGACGGCGTGCTGGTGTGTGTGGCGCAGTGCCGGCCGAACACCGCACCAACGGTGCTGCAGACCGATGCGGTGGGCACCGTCGTCGGCTCCGACCGGCTGGGGCTGGTGGCCGAGACGTTCGAGTCGGGCACCGCCCAGCGCGATGACCTTGCGGGCCAGAAGAATTCGTGGTTACCGGGCACCCATGTCGAGGCGTCCCCGGTGCGCTACGGCGGTCAGGTGGTGGCGGTGCTCACCCACCATCAGACCGCTGTGACCGCCGACCGTGCGTCGGGCCAGCTGGAGATCGCATACCGGGAGTGCGCCGGTGATCTGGTGCACATGCTCGCTGACGGCACCTTCCCCGACGCTGGAGACGTCGTCATGTCGCGTTCCACCCCGCGCGCGGGTGACGGCTTCATTCGCCTCGATGTGCACGGCGTCGTCGCCTATGCCAGCCCCAACGCGCTGTCGGCCTACCACCGGATGGGGCTGACCACCGAGCTGGAGGGGCACAACCTCATCGAGGTCACCCGTCCGCTGATCTCCGATCCGTTCGAGGCGCAGGAAGTGGCCGAACACGTGAGCGACCTGGTGGCCGGCGGCCGCAGCATGCGCATGGAGGTCGACGCCGGGGGAGCCACCGTGCTGCTGCGCACGCTGCCGTTGGTGGTCGACGGCGCCAGCGCCGGCGCGGCGGTGTTGATCCGCGACGTCACGGAGGTCAAACGCCGCGACCGTGCCCTGATATCCAAAGACGCCACCATCCGGGAAATCCACCATCGGGTGAAGAACAACCTGCAGACCGTGGCGGCGCTGTTGCGCCTGCAGGCTCGCCGGACCGTCAACGCCGAGGGGCGCGAAGCCCTGATCGAGTCGGTGCGACGGGTGTCGTCGATTGCGCTGGTGCATGACGCACTGTCGATGTCGGTGGACGAACAGGTCAACCTCGACGAAGTCATCGACCGGATCCTGCCGATCATGAACGACGTGGCGTCGGTGGACCGGCCCATCCGCATCAACCGGGTCGGCGATCTGGGTGTGCTGGACTCCGACCGGGCCACCGCGCTGATCATGGTGATCACCGAACTGGTGCAAAACGCGATCGAACACGCCTTTGACCCGGCGGCCGCGGAAGGCTCGGTGACGATTCGTGCGGAGCGTTCGGCGCGCTGGCTGGACGTGGTGGTGCACGACGACGGCCGCGGGCTCCCGGACGGATTCAGTCTGGAGACCTCCGACAGCCTCGGCCTGCAGATCGTGCGGACCCTGGTTTCGGCTGAGCTGGACGGCACGCTGGGCATGCGTCAGGCCGCCGCGCGCGGCACCGATGTGGTGCTACGAGTGCCGATCGGCCGGCGGACCCGATTGATGCTGTAGGCGAAGGCGTCATCCGCACCCCCGCACGCAAAGGTGCGGCCCCGACTTTCGTCGAGGCCGCACTGTTTGCTCTACCTGGGTTATACCCCGCTGCGGGCCTTCGTCCGGGCGTTGCGGCGCTTGAGTGCACGCCGCTCGTCTTCGCTCATGCCGCCCCATACGCCCGAGTCCTGGCCGGTGTTCAGGGCCCAACCGAGACACTCTGTGGTCACCGGGCACCGATTACAGACCAGTTTCGCGTCAGCGATCTGCGCGAGCGCCGGGCCGCTGTTCCCTACCGGGAAGAACAGCTCCGGGTCTTCGTCGCGACAGACCGCCTTGTGGCGCCAATCCATACGTCTTTACTCCTTACTGAGTGCGCAGCAAGGCGCACGGCCATTTTCTTCGGCTGTTTTACGCTTGCAGAAGGAAAAGGAGTCCGCACTCCTACGCAAAACTCTGCATGCAACCTTTTGATCGTTTCACAGGCTCAACAGATGTCAATAGTGTGAGTTCGCTCGTGGGCTATCTCACTTTGATCAACTCGTAGCCGAGCCCTTACTCCGTTGTACTACACTGCACGGGCCGCTTACCGGATTCCGTTGCCGGCGTGCGCGAATCCATGACGTTCAGGGCGGTCCCGGATGCGCTCGCGGTGGTTGCCCCTCCCCAGCCAAAACGCCACTGACCTGCGGAAATGCCGGGATTGTGGCGCACGCCGGCAACGGAATCCGGTAAGCGGCCCGTGCAGTGTAGTACAACGGAGTAAGGGCTCGGCTACGAGTTGA
>NZ_LZKU01000180.1 GCF_001672975.1 Mycobacterium sp. 1465703.0 | reverse complement strand
GCGGCGGAGTCGCCACCCGTGCGGTCCGTGACGGTGACGACTGGATTGTCAACGGGCAGAAGGTGTGGACGTCGCAGGCGCAGCACGCGCAGATGGCCATCCTGGTCGCTCGCACCGATCCGAACGTGCCCAAGCACGCCGGTCTGACCTACTTTCTCTGCGACGTCCACACCTTCTGCCCGTTGACAATCCAGTCGTCACCGTCACGGACCGCACGGGTGGCGACTCCGGCGAGATCCGAACCGGCGCCGGGCTCACTGAACAATTGGCAATAGATCTGCTCACCGGTGAACAACGGGCGCAAGAAGTTTCGCTTCTGCTCGTCGGTGCCGAACGCCGCGATGGTGGGCGCTGCCATACCCATTCCGATGTAGTTCTTGGGCGTGCCGCCCACCGGTGCGCCGGCGGCTGCCAGCCGCGCATCGACGCGCTCTTGGGCGGTGCGTGGCAGACCCAGTCCGCCGAATCCCTGCGGTAGATGCACCCAAGCCAGGCCCGCATCGTATTGCGCGCCAAGGAAATCCCGCGGATCGCTGGTCGCCGGATCGTGCTCGTCGAGCAGCGCCTGCACCCGCGCGTCCAGGTCCGTATCGACGGCGGTCATTGTCCGCCGCCCGGTGCGGACTGGAATCCCTGTGCGGCCCCGAGCAGCAGACCACCGTCGATCACCATCGTCTCACCGGTGATCCAGCTCGCCGCGTCGGAAACCAGGAAGGCGACCGCTGCGGCCACGTCGATCGGCTCGCCGATGCGTCCCAGCGCGATCGACGACGCCAGCGGATCCTCGTGGTCCTTCCACAGCGCCTCGGCCAGCCGGGTGCGCACCACGCCGGGCGCGATGGCGTTGACCCTGATGCGCGGCGAAAGTTCCAGCGCCAGCTGCTTGGTGACGTGGATCAGCGCGGCCTTGGTGGCGTTGTACATGCCCATCGCCGGCGATTGATGCAGGCCGCCGATGGAGGCCGTGTTGACGATCGACCCGCCATGCTCGCCCATCCACGACTTGACGACCAGCGAGGTCCAGAGCAGCGGAGCCCACAGGTTGACATCGAAGATCTTGGTGAAACGGGCGTGATCCTGGTCGATCAGCGGGCCGTATGCCGGGTTGGTCCCGGCGTTGTTGATCAGGATGTCGACGCTGCCGAAGCGCTCGAGGGTGAGTTCGACGCAGCGCCGGGCGGCGTCCTCGTCGACCGCATGGGCGCCGACACCCAGGGCCCGCTTGCCCACCTGCGCGGCTGCCTCGTCGGCGGCCTCCTGCTTGCGGGCGGTCAGTACCACGTTGGCCCCCGCGGCCGCCAGCTGCTGGGCAATCGACAGCCCGATCCCGCGCGATGCGCCGGTGATGATGGCCGTGCGGCCGGTCAGATCCTGTGACGTCATATATCGGGCCTTCCGTCGCGGTGAGAGCCGTCCTGCGGCCCGGAGACTTCGCTCGTTGTGGAATTTTATTCGCGATGTTTTGGACATGTGTTGAGGTGGTATGCCACGCGCATGTTATCGAAATTGACATACATGAAACCGCTGGTCGTCGCCGGGGCCGTCGCTGCAGCCATCGCCGCAGCGCCCGCGGCCGTTGCTGACGTCTCCGTCGCCGGACCGGCTGCCAACTCCCCAGCACCCACGCACGTGACCTTCAAAAACGACCCGGGTGGCGGCGGCTGCGACGCCAACGGGAACTGCGGTTCCGGCGGCCAGTTCAACGGCCCCGGCGGTGGTCCCGGTGGTCAGGGTTGTGTGCCCGGCGTGGGCTGCGGCTCCGGCGGGCAGAACGCGGGCCCGGGTGGTATCCCCGGCGGTACTGGATGTCTGCCCGGCGTTGGTTGCGGTTCCGGCCACGCCTAAATCAGACCCTTCAGCAGCCTCCTGAGAGCCTGGTGATCCAGGCCCGGGAGGCTGCTGGGTCTATCACGTCGTCCAGTTCGAACGTGGTGGCCGCCCGCAGCGCCTTGCCGTGCTGGTAGGCGGCGGCCACCAGGCGATCGAACAAGTTTTGCCGCTCGACGGGGTCGTCCGCGGCGGCGAGTTCTTTGCTGTATCCGAGGCGTACGGCCCCTTCCAGCCCCATGCCGCCGATCTCTCCGGTCGGCCAGGCGACGGTGAACTGGGGCGCACGGAACGAGCCGCCGGCCATCGCCATCGCGCCAAGCCCATAGCCCTTGCGCAAGATGATCATTCCCAGCGGCACCGTCAGCCGCGCGCCCAGGACGAACATCCGGCCGAAACGGCGAACCGCCGCCTCCTTCTCCGCATCCGGCCCCACCATGAAGCCCGGGGTGTCGCATAGCGAGATCACCGGCAGCCCAAACGATTCGCACAGGGCGAGGAAGTCGCCGGTCTTGTCGGCGGCCTCGGCATCGATCGCGCCACCCAGGTGGTGGGTGCTGTTGGCGATCAGCCCATACGGCACTCCCTCGACGCGCACCAGCGCGGTGACGATCCCCACGCCATAGTCGCCGCGCAGCTCCAGCACGGAGCCGATGTCGACGATCGCCTCGATGGCCCGGTGCACGTCGTAGGCGCGTAACCGGTTTTGCGGCACCACATGCCGGGCCAACCGCGGATCGGGCGCCGCCCAGTCGCTGCGGCTGCCCTGAAAGTAGGACAGGTACTGCTTGGCCAGCGACACCGCATGCGCCTCGTCCCTGGCGACCAGGCTGACCACGCCGTTGCGGCGCTGCACACCGATCGGCCCGATCGCCTCCGGCGGGTACACGCCCAGCCCGCCGCCCTCGATCATCGCCGGCCCGCCCATCCCGATGTTGGCGTCCGGTGTTGCGATGATCACGTCGCAGACTCCGGCCAGCGCGGCGTTGCCGGCGAAGCAACGGCCCGAGACGATCGATACCAGTGGCACTTTGCCGTGCAATCCCGCCAGCATCCGGAAGGTCGGCACGTCCAGACCGGCCGCACCGCCGACGTCGGTGTCGCCCGGTCGGCCGCCGCCGCCCTCGGCGAACAGCACCACCGGCAACCGCTTTCGCGCGGCCAGGTCGAACACCCGGTCGGTTTTGGCGTGATTGCGCATGCCCTGCGTACCAGCCAGCACGGTGTAGTCGTAGGACACCACGACGGCCTGCGCCGCGGCCCGCCCGAACCGATCGGCGCCGATGGTGGCCAGGCCGGCGACCAAGCCGTCGGCCGGGGTGTTGACGATCAAGTCCTCCTCCGAGCGACGGCTGCGCTGCGCCGCGATGGCCAGGGCGCCGTATTCGACGAAGCTGTCCGGGTCGACGAGATCGGCGATGTTCTCCCGGGCGGTGCGGCGGCCACGGTCGTGCCGCTTGGCAACTGCTGCCTGCCGACCCTCATCGAGGGTCAAGGAATGTCGATGCAGGACCTCGTCGAGATCTGCTCGCGGGCGATCGAGATCCATTGCGGCTGTAGCAGACTCGCTGTCTGCTCCTGCCCCGGTGCGAGTGAAGACCAGCAGCGGATCTCCGGTGCCGACGACCTGCCCGGGCGTCACCAGAATCCGGACGGTTCGCAGCGCGTCCGGCGCGACGAGCACGTGCTGCATCTTCATCGCCTCCAGGACAACCAGTTGGCCGCCGGCGGTGTATTCGGCGCCCTCGGCAGCCATTTCGACCACGGTGCCGGCCAGCTGCGCCCGCAGTACGTCCTCGCCGGGATACAGCTCGACCGCCGCAGCCCGCTGGTCGTGCTGGTGATGCAGTGCGGCCGCGGCGAACTCGGGCAGCTTCTCGTCGAGGAAACCGGTGCTCACCCAAGAGGACTCGACCCGATCGTCGGTCAGCAGCTCACGCAGGAATCCGATGTTCGTGTGCACGCCTTCGATGCTGAACTCGCCCAGGGCGATGCGCGCCTTGCGCACCGCCGCGCTCCACGAGCCGTGCACAAAGACGATGAGCTTGGCCAACAGCGAGTCGTACTGCGGGCTGACTGTCAGGCCCGCCTTGCCGTAGGTGTCGACACGCACGCCCGGACCGCTGGGCGCAGAGAACACCGTGAGGGTGCCGGCCGAGGGCACGACGGAAAAGTCGGGCCCGAAGGTCTCCATGTTGACCCTGAGCTGTATCGCGATGCCGCGTCGTGCGGCCGGCTCACCGATGACTTCGAGCCCGTCCGAGGCGATTCCGGAAGGCAGCCCCAACTGGTAGAAGGATGCGCCGCCGGCGATGGCCAGCTGGACGGCAACCAGGTCGAGTCCGGTGGTCTCCTCGGTGACGGTGTGTTCGACCTGGATCCGTGGGTTGACTTCGAGGAAGACGAAATCCTCGCCGCTGACCAGGAATTCCACCGTGGCCAGCCCGCGCAGGCCCACGCGAGCGCACAACCGCACCGCGGCCTGGTGCAGGGCACGGCGCACGTCGTCCGAAAGACCTTGGGCAGGAGCGATTTCGACCAGCTTCTGGTAGCGCCGCTGGATGCTGCAGTCGCGGTCGCCGACCGCATGGGCGTGCGTCTGGTGCCCGGCCGGCGCCGCCACCACCTGCACTTCGATGTGCCGGGCCTCGGTAAGCAGCGCCTCGGCGAACAGCGCGGGATCACCGAATCCCAGCTGGGCTTCGGCCGCACAGCGCTGGTAGGCCTCGTCGATCTGATCGGCGTTGTCCACCTTGCGCATTCCCCGCCCACCGCCGCCGGCGAGGGCCTTGATCATGATTCCGTCACCGTGTGCGGCGAAGAATGCCTTGATGTCCTCGACGCTGCTCGGCCCCTCGGTGGCGGGCAACACCGGTACCCCGGCGGCCATCGCGGCGCCGCGGGCGGTGGTCTTGTTGCCCAGCAGTTCGAGCACCCGGGCGTCCGGGCCGACAAACGTGTAGCCGCCGGCCGCACAGGCGTTGGCGAATTCGGCGTTCTCGCTGAGGAATCCGTAGCCTGGGTGAATCAGGTCCGCTCCGGAGCTTTTGGCCGCCGCCAGCATGGCGGACTGGTCCAGGTAAGCTCGCGGCCCGGTGCCCGGCAGGCCGATCGCCTCGTCAGCCGCGTGCACGTGCGGGCTCTCCGCGTCGTCTTCGGCGTAGACGGCGATCGTCCGCATGCCCAATTCGATTGCCGTGCGCACGATTCGCAGCGCGATCTCGCCGCGATTGGCGATCAGCACGCTCGCGCTCATCGCAGCGGCTCGCCCCATGTGACCTGCTCCCGGAGTCTGGCCTTGAGCAGTTTGCCACCGGCATTGCGCGGCAGCTCGTGACCGACCACCGTGATATATTGCGGCACTTTGAAATCGGCCAACTGGCTGCGGCAGTGGTCCAGCACCGCCGGCACGTCGATCTCGTCGTCACCGCCGAACAACACCGCCCCCACCTTCTCCCCCATGACGTCGTCGGAAACCCCCAACACGCAGGCGTCGGCCACATGGGGTGCCGCCAGGAGCACGGCTTCCACCTCGACACTGGAAACGTTCTCACCACCGCGATTGATGATGTCTTTGAGCCGGTCCACCAAGTGCACCCGGCCCGCATCGTCGACCCGCACCACATCACCGGTGTGCAGCCAACCGTCCGCGAATGTGGTGGCGGTGGCCCGCGGCCGATTCCAGTACCCCGCCGTCACATTGGCTCCGCGCGCGACCAGCTCACCGACAGCGGGGTCGTCTCCGAACGGGATCACCCCCAAATCCACCGAAGGGACCGCATAACCGACGGAGTCGGCGTGCTCGACGGCCTCGCGGTCGGGCAGCACCGTCATCAGTGACGCCGTCTCGGTCATGCCGTAGCCGTTGAACACCGTGGCGTGCGGGAACGCATTTTTCACCGACCGCACCAGCGACGGCGCGATCGGAGCGCCACCGTAGCCCACCCACCGCACACCCGACGTGTCCAGCGCAGCAAAAGCACTGTGCCGCAACAGCAACGAGTATATCGCGGGGACGGTGACCATGACCGAGACCTGCTCGGCGGTCAGCGCGGTGATCAACTCGTCCAGGTTCAGCGTGGGCATGATCACCGAGGTGCCGCCGAGCCGGGCGGCGGGCAGAAGCTGGGTGTTACAACCGGTCACGTGGAACAGCGGAACCGAGATCAGCGTGCGCATCGCCTCGCCGAGATCCCTGGGCTGTTGCAGACAGCGGAGCGAATTCTCGGTGTTGGTCAGGAATGCCTCGTGGGTGGTGGGCACGCCCTTGGGGTGCCCGGTGGTGCCGGAGGTGTAGAACAGGGCGGCCGTGTCGGCGCGGCCGAGTTTCTCGGTGACGTACGGCCGTCCGTCGGGCAGTGCCGAATCCGGCGCCAGATCCAGCTGCGCACCGGAGTCGGACAGCACGAACTCGACTTCCGGCTGCGCGGATCGCGTATTGACCGCCACCACAACGCCACCGGCCATCACGGTGCCCCAGAACGCCAGCACCCAATCGATTCCGGCGGGGTAACGCACCGCGACGCGATCGCCGTGCTGCAACCCACCCGCGCGCAGCCCGCCGGCCACTCGCGCCGCGCGGTCCCAGAGTTGCCGGTAGGTCAGCCGACCGGCACCCAGCTCGACCAGGGCTTCGCTGTCCGGACGGACGTCGACCTGTGCGGCGAGCATGTCCAGCAGGGTGGTCGGCAGGTCGTCGTAGCGCGGAATGCCGTCGCGGCCGCGGGACACGCCGGTCACCGGGAACGGGTTGTGGTCGCGCGGAATTTCGATCACAGCATGCCCGGTCCTTACTATCCTGCTGCCCTATCGTGATAGCGGTGACGATCGAGGATTCCGCCATCATGCCTGAGGCGTTCTTCACTGTAGACGGCGACTCCTATGTTCCGGGCCAACTGACGCAGGGGCCATGGGGTGCGGCGATGGGCGGCCAGATCGTCGGGGGCCTGTTGGGTTGGGGCATAGAGCAATCCGGGATCGATCCGGATCTGCAGCCCGCCCGTTTCACGGTTGACCTGTTGCGTCCGGCCATGATGGAGCCGGTGCAGATTCAGACCTCGGTGCAGCGCGAGGGCCGGCGGATCAAGCTGGTCGACGGCAGCCTGGTGCAGAACGGCACGGTGGTCGCCCGGGCCAGCGCGCTATTCCTGCGCCGCGGGGATCATCCCGACGGACAGGTGTGGTCGTCCCCAGCGCAAATGCCGCCGCTGCCCTCGTCCTCGGACGGCTTTCCCGACGAGATGCCGTTCCTCATCTGGGGGTACGGGGCTACCTTGGAAGGCAGTCCCGGTATCGCCGCCGGGGAATGGGAGCAGACGCATTCCCAGAAGTTCGCCTGGGCCCGATTGTTTCGCCCGATGGTGCACGGCCACCCGCTCACTCCGTTCACCCGGCTGGCTTTCGTCGGTGACATCACCAGTTCGCTCACCCATTGGGGCACAAGCGGATTGCGTTACATCAACGCCGACTACACCGTCACCGCAAGCCGGCTGCCCGACGGCGAATTCCTCGGACTGGCCGCCCAGAGCCACTACGGCACCGCGGGTGTCGCCACCGGCGCCGCCACCCTGTTCGACCGGTATGGGCCGATCGGCACCAGCTCCGCGCTGGCCCTTGCGCAACCGGCCGACGCCTTCAAGCCGACCTTCGGATAGGCGAGGTCATTCCATAAGCTGGGCGGCGACCGTCGCCCCGAGCTCCCAACATGCCTGCAGCTCGTCCTTACCGGGTTTGCCCGAAACGATCACAGTCGCTGCGGCTTTGGACCAACCCAGGCCCGTCGTGATGGTGTCGACAGCGCGTTCGGCGCCCTCAGTGCCCTCGTTGCCGTGCAGGTACAGCCCGAACGGTCGGCCGCGAGTGGAGTCGAGCAGCTGGTAGTAGGAGCAGTCGAAGGCGTGCTTGAGAGCACCCGAGATGTAGCCCAGGTTCGCCGGGGTGCCCAGCAGATAGCCGTCGGCGGCCAGCATCTCGGCCGGCGAGACCGTCAGCGCCGGGCGGCGCAACACCTCCACGCCCTCGATGTCGGGGTCGGTCGCGCCGGAGACCACCGCCTCGAACATCTCGTGGGTGTGCGGCGACGGCGTGTGGTGCACGATCAGCAGCGTCTTACTCATGGCGCGCCTGCAGGTTTACGGCCGTCTTCATGGCCTCGCGGGCGCGGCGGCGATCCCCGGCATAGTCGTAGGCGCGGGCCAGCCGATACCAGTGCCGCCAGTCGTCCGGGTGGTCTTCGACTTCGGTGCGCACCGTGGCGAACAGTTCGTCGGCCGCGTCGCGTTGGATGCGGCCTGACGGGCGGCGCGGCAGTGCGCTGGTGTCCAGCTCCATGCCGTCGGCCGCGATCAGCCGGGCCAATTTCTGGTGGGCGAACCCGGCGCGCAGGGTGGCGATCATCGCCCACAGCCCGATCACGGGCAGGATCAACACCGCCAATCCCAGTCCGACGGCGGCGGCCCGGCCGGAGGCGATCATCGCGACGGCCACCCGCCCCAACAGCACGAAGTACACCAACAGCGCCAGGCACATGAAGGCGACCAGCAATTGGGTGCGCACCACCCGCGCAGTGTCGCTCATTGCAGATTGAGCAGGGCCTCGAGACCCACCGTGAGGCCGGGGCGTTCTTTGATGCGCCGCACCGCCAGCAGCACACCGGGCACGAACGAGGTCCGATCGATGCTGTCGTGGCGGATGGTCAGCGTCTCCCCTTCGGTGCCGAACAAGATCTCCTGATGAGCGACCAGCCCGGCCAGCCGCACCGAGTGCACCGGGATGCCGTCGACGTCGGCGCCGCGGGCGCCCGGCAGACTGGTGCTGGTGGCATCGGGGTTAGGCGGCAAGTCTTTTCGCGACTCGGCGATCAGTTTCGCGGTGCGCGTCGCGGTTCCGGAAGGGGCGTCGGCCTTATGTGGGTGATGCAGCTCGATCACCTCTGCCGAGTCGAAGAAGGGCGCGGCCTGCTTGGCGAAGTGCATCGACAGCACCGCCCCGATCGCGAAGTTCGGCGCGATCAGCACCGACGTGTTCGGGCTGTCGGCAAGCCAGGCCTGTACCTGCTGTAGCCGCTGGGCGGTGAAGCCGGTGGTGCCGACGACGGCGTGAATCCCGTTGCCGATGACGAACTCTAGGTTGTCCATCACTACGTCGGGGTGGGTGAAGTCGATGACGACCTCTGTGTTGGCCTCGGTCAGCAGGCTCATCGGGTCACCGGCGTCCACTTCGGCCGACAGGCTCAGATCCTCGGCGGCCTGCACGCCTGCCACCATTGCCGATCCGACCTTGCCCTTGGCTCCCAGCACTCCTACCCGCATGGCTTCACCCTAGACCGGGGCAATTCTGTGCCGCCGCATGCGTCGAGTTACTTCATGACCTCGAACGTGTGCCGATCAGGTGTGGACGATCCAGCCCGCTACGGCGTAGGGAGCGGGTTGCGCGGGATCGTTCATCGTGATGTACAGGTCGCCTGCCGTCGGCATAGCGAAGCCGACAAACCCATGCGTGGTCTGCCCGTCCTGCAGGCCACCCGATGTCAGCGGGGGCATCTTGTCGAGCCTCCGGAAGTCGACCGCTAACGTTGCCGGCTGGGGCGCATCGTCGGGATGGGTCCATGGCTGATTGCCGCCGCCGTGTCCGGCGAACACATGGTTCTGGTTGAACTGGAAGAAACGGTGGGACGTCGAGGTGATAGTCATTTCCACCACGTTGCATGCGGAGTCGGGCGTCGGATTCGCAAAATGAGAGGTGCACCCCGGCGGTAACCACGTTGCACTGTTGACGGTGATGTCGGCGGTCCCGCCGCCGGCCGTCCGCGCATGCACGGGTACGCCCAGCTCACCGATCGGGAACGGTGGGCTCTCGGGCGTGTCGGCCGATCCGGGAGGGCACGGGCATGCGGCGATCACCACGGCGACCGCGGCTGCGGCGTTGACAAATCCCGCGCGCACCACGGGAGATTACCCATAGCGCTGCCACGAAAAACGCGGAACTGTCCGACGCCCGCGTCAAGCCGATCCTGGCTTGCCCGGTTGCTGAAGTGCCAGGAGCACGTCAGCGCGGCGGCCTGCCGACCCCGGTGGTACCGGGTTGGCGTCGAACAGCGAATCCCGTTGCGGCTGAAATAGATTGGCACCAAAGCGTCGTCCCGAACGGCTACTTCTTGAACCGCCCGGCGAATCCGCGCAGCGGTAGATCGGCGCTGGTGATGAGTCCCGGTGGCGCCGCCACCACCGACTTGATCGAGGCGAGGGCGGGCATACCGGTGACGGTCATGCCGATGGAGGCGAAGTTGTCCGGGTTGGACAGGTCGACGCCGGGCTTGGGGAAAATCATGTGCTTGTTGTAGATGCAGGGGTCGCCCTGGATCTGAGTGATGTAGCAGCCCTTGATGTTCCAGCTGGGGTCGGTGTGCGGGGTCATCTGCCATTCCAGGTGCGTCTCGACCCGCGGCACGCCGTCGACCATGCCCTGATACTTGATGTAGTTACCACCCAGCGAACCCTTCGGCAGCGTGTACCAGCCCAGGTCGACGTCCTTGGTGCATGCGCCGAGCTGATAGCTGAACTTGACCTCGTCGAGCCGCAGGTCGAAACAGTCGGCCATCATGTACACGCTGTCCGCGAAGACGCGGGTGTACTTCTCCAGCTTGGCGGGAATTTCGGGGTCGTCGACCGGCTGGCCGTAACCGACCTCGATCCAGGTGTCCTTGGAATGGTGGCACGACACGTCGACCGATTCGATGGTGGTGACGTTCTCGATGTCGGCGACATCGGCCGAGCACACCACCCCGAGTATCTGGTTCAGGCCCGGGTTCATCCCGGTGCCGTAGAACGTCGCGCCGCCCTTCTCGGCGGCCTCGGCCAAAAGCTGGGTCACCGGCTTGCCGGACGGGTGCGGGTGGTTCTTGTCGCGGTGCCAGCCGGTGATCCAGTCGGCGGTGGTGACGATATTGATGCCCGCCTCAAGCACCTGCACGTAGAGATCCTCGTCGGGAAACACTCCGTGAAAAGTCAACACGTCGGGCTTGGCGGCGATGATCTCCTCGACCGTTCCGGTAAACGCCACCCCGTTGGGCGCCAGTCCGGCGAACTCTCCGGTGTCCTTGCCGACCTTCTCCGGTGAATAACTGTGCACGCCAACAAGTTCGATGTCGGGCTGGGTAGCGATCCGCTTGATCATCTCCGAGCCGACGTTTCCGCTTCCGACCTGAAAGACGCGAACCGGTGCTGCACTCATTGCTTTAAGCCTTCCTGCGGTACAAACGACTCGGGATAGAACTGCTTGGCCCACTTGCGAATTGCGGTGAAGCCTTCGTACTCGTCGGTGGCCAGTGCCGGCGGATCCGAATACCGCTGGTGCTGCCAGATGTCGATGTCCTGCTCGAACTGCCGGATCACTTCTCGCCCGAATTCGTCCGCCTTGGCTCGAGCTTTTTCGAGGCCCGCTACGGCTTCTTTGTGCGGCGTCCGGCCGATATAGACCATGAAGCGGACGTCGGAGGTGCACTCGTCGACAGGCGTGATCGCCGAGATGGTGCGGTTGTCGACCATGCCCCAGCTCTTGGTCACCGCGATGCCCAGACCGCCGTTGATGGCTTGTACTCCGCTGTTGACGTCCTCGATCTTTTGGCCGTCATCGCCTTCGAAGGTAATGGTGAAGTCGACGTAGGACACCGGCTCGGCGAAGTCGTGGCGGGTGAACACCGGCACGATCGGGGTGCTGTGCACGTACTTGAAGTGCGCGAAGTCCACCCCGTTCTCGAGCACGTATTGCGGATGCATTTCCAGGGCTTCGCGATACAGCCGCTGCTGCGGGTAGTAGTCGTCCGCGCTGCTGCCGTCCTCGAACGCGGCGAACACGTCCGGAGCATCGAAGTACGGTTCGCGACGGTCGAGGTCGTGCCAGATGTACACCGACGCGTTGCGCTCCACCACCGGGTAGGTGCGAATGCGGCGGCCACGGTTGGGCCGCTCCTGATACGGGATGCAGACGTTGCGGCCCTCCCGGCTCCACTGCCACCCGTGGAACGGGCATTGCAGCACCTCCCCGACGACCTTGCCGCCGTACCCCAGGTGCGCGCCCAGGTGCTCGCAGTAGGCGTTCATCACGGTGAGCTCGCCGGATTCGGCGCGCCAGGCGACCATCTCCTGGTCGAAGTACTTCATTTTGTGCACGTCGCCGACGCCGATCTCGTCGGACCAGGCGACCTGGAACCAGCCAGTCGGTTTCATCGACAACGGTGGCTTAGCCATCGAGCCCTGCCATGTGAACTGTCCTCCCTCGGGTACGAATGATAGGCCGCGCCCCGATAAAATCAAAGTACCCTCTATGAAACTCTTCGGTTGGCTGGGTGCCAACGGCTAAGATCGGCGGATGACCCATCAGAGCAGCGCGGCCGGTGTCGCAGGCCGGCGCCCGAATCGGCGGGGCAACGCGACTCGGGAAAGCATGCTGGAGGCGGCGCTGCGCTCGCTGGCCTCCGGCGAGCCCGGCTCGGTATCGGCCAATCGCATCGCCAAAGACATCGGTGCCACCTGGGGTGCGGTGCAGTACCAGTTCGGCGACACCGACGGATTCTGGGCCGCGGTGCTGCATCGCACCGCCGAACGCCGCGCCGCGACGTTCTCGACCCTGTCGACACCGGTCTCGCCGGAGGCGCCGCTGCGCGAGCGGGTCGGCGCCATCATCGAGACCCTCTACCGCGGCTTGGCCTCCCCGGATTCACGCGCGATCGAAAACCTGCGGGCCGCCCTGCCGCGGGACCCCGGCGAGCTCGAGCGGCTTTACCCACGCACGGCGGCCGAGCTGTTCTCCTGGGGCAAAAGCTGGTTGGAGACCTGCCAGCACGCCTTCGCCGGTTTGGCCGTCGACCCGGATCGGGTCCGCGAGGTGGCCGCGCTGATCCCCGGCGCAATGCGTGGCCTGGTGTCGGAGCGCCAGCTGGGTTCCTACGCCGATCTCGACATGGCGCGCCGGGGCCTGACCAACGCGCTGACCGCCTACCTCGAGCAATCCCGGCCGTAATGGCCGACATCACGTTGCGCGAGGCCACCCCAATCGATTTCGCCGATGTGGCGGCCATGCACTACCGGGTCTGGCGACAATCCTGGGCCGGCGTTCTGCCGGCACACGTACTCGACGCGCTCACGTCGCCGAAACGCTGGGCCGTGCTGCTGTACCCCCGAGACCTCAGCCGGCCGGGGTGGCGCATGTGGATCGCCGAGAGCAGCGGGCAGCTTCTGGGCATGACGATCTTCGGGCCGGATCCCGATGACCCGGAGCGCCTCCAACTCGATGCGCTCTACATTTCGCCGGAAAGCCAACGGCATGGCATCGGCGGCCTGCTGCTGGCCAAGGTCCTGGACTGCGACCCCGGCTGTGATGTCGTCTTGTGGTGTGCCGAGGCCAATGCCGCGGCCCGGCGCTTCTATGAGAAGAACGACTTTCACCCCGACGGTCGCACGCTGAATTGGGAGCCGGCGCCCGGGGTGAAGGTGCCCCACCTGGGCTACCGACTCAGGCGTCGATGACCACCCGCTCGCCGTCGGCCCGGGAGACGCACACCAGCATGCCGTCATCCCCCGCCACGGCGCGGCCACGGTGATCCACTTGTCCGGCAAGCACTTTCACCCTGCATGTGCCGCAAAACCCCTGCCGGCACGAGTACGGTGTCGTCGGATCCCGATCGAGCATGACGTCGAGTGCGGTCCGATTCGGCGGCACCGCGAGCACCTGTCCCGATCGCGCGAACTCCAGCTCGAAGGGAACTCCGTCGACGATCGGCGCCGGGCTGAACCTTTCGTAATGCAGTGGCGCACCGGCGTGTTCGTTGCGGGCAATCCGGACGGCTTCGAGCATGGCGCTCGGCCCGCATACGTAGACAGCGGTCGCCGGTCCCGCTTCGGCCAACAGCTCTGCCACCGTGGCGAAGCGGCCGTGCTCGTCGTCGGCCCACACCGTCACCCGGTCCGGCCCCACCGACACGACCTCGTCGAGCAGCGGCATGTACGCCCGGCTGCGGCCGGTATAGATTGCGCGCCAATTGATACCGCGCCGCGCGGCCACCTGGATCATCGGCAGAATGGGCGTCACCCCGATCCCGCCGATCACGAACAACACGTCCTGTTCGGCGGTGCCGAGATAAAACGCGTTGCGCGGGCCTTCGAAGACAAGCGTGTCGCCCACGTCGAAAGTTTCATGCATCTCCACGGATCCGCCCCCGCCATCGGCGATCCGGCGGACAGCGATGCGATAGTCGGTGCGCCGCCCGGGCGGGCCGCACAACGAGTACTGCCGACGCCGGCCGGAGGGCAACACAACGTCGATGTGCCCGCCGGGCGTCCAGGACGGGAGTAACCCGCCGTCGGGGTCGGCCAACGTCAACGCGACGACGTCCGGCGCGACGAGTTCTCGGGTGGTCACCACGGCGGTCAGCTTGCGCCGCACCGGCTGTACCCGCGAGGGCTCCCATCGCGACACCGTGGCGAAGCCCTCGAACACCGCGCGGACGCCCCACAACAACGACCCGAAGCGGTCGTGGGTGCGCCGGCCGTACAGGTCGGCGGGTCTACTGGCCCAAATACTCTCCGGCACCGAAATCCCCTACTTCTGCCGAATGTCCAAGCGCGCGAACAGCCGGATCATTCCCGGGCTGATGCGCCGCATCGCATAACCGATCTTGGATTCCGCGGCGATCGGCAACACGGCAGGACCGGTCCTGACGGCCTTGACGATCGCCTTGGCGGTCGCTTCCGGGGTGAAGTTGCGCCGCCGGTAGGCGGCGTCGGCCTTGCCCCGCGCCCGCTCCTGCTGCTCTGTGCTCATCCCGGCGTAGATGGTGTTCTTGGCGATGTTGGTGTTGACGAATCCCGGGCACACCGCTGTGACGGTGATGCCCTCGTCGGCGAAGTCGGCACGCAATGACTCGCTGAGTGCCAGCACGGCCGCCTTGGTGGTGCTGTAGGCGACCATGGATTTCGACGGTAGGTAGGCCGCCGCCGACGCCACGTTGATGATCGTGCCGCCCTCGCCGCGCTCGACCATCTGCGCACCGAATGCCCTGCTGCCGGAGATGACGCCGCGTACGTTGACGCCCATGATGTCTTCCCAGTTCGCTGAACTGGTCTCCAGGAACCGGCCCGCCATCCCGATGCCGGCGTTGTTGACCAGGATGTCGACCACACCGTGCTCGTTGCGCACTTGCGCCGCAAGCTCATTCATCGCGGCCTCGTCGCTGACGTCGACCTGGTAGACCGCGGCCTCGGCGCACGCGGCGCGAACGGCGTCGGCGGTTTCGTTGGCGGCCGCCAGATCACGGTCGACCAGCACGATCTTGCGGGCGCCGTGACGGGCCAGCTCCACCGCCGTCGCCCTGCCGATTCCGGCGCCGGATCCGGTGACCAGGGCGAGTTTTCCGCGCACCTCGCGCCGTTCGCCGCGCACCTGCGACGCGGCGGTGCCGGCTTCTCCGGCGACGGTGAGATCGACCCACTCGGTGGTCAGCCGGGCGATGACATCCGGACGCGACGTCACCACCCAGTGCCCACCCTCAACCTCGATCACCCTGCCGCCCTCGGGAATTGCGCCGGTGAACCGTTGCAGCGCCGGCGTGACGAACATGTCCCGGCGCGGAACCAGAGTCTGCACGGCGACGCTGGTCTTGGGCAGCTGCCGGCCGGGCGACAGCATCGGCGCCGGCATGTTCTGCCGGTACAGGTTGAGCCCGTGCACGTAGTCGGTGACCGAGCGCATGGTGTCGTGGCGTTGGCTGCGAGTGCTCGACCGCCCGATGCGCTCAAGGGCCTCAATGAGTTTCACGCCGACCTTGGACCGGAATGACAGTTCCGGCAGGCCCGGGCACAAGAAGAAACCGATGTAGCCCGACGAGATCAGTTGTCGGACAACCCGAGCCAGGGCCCGCGGCGTGCGTGCCGACCGCAGAAAGGCGCCGGCGTAGTTCAGGTGCGGACCCGAGATCGAGGTGAAGGAGGCGACCTTGCCCATCACCGACTCGTCGGTGACCGCCGCCCATGCCTGAATCGACCCCCAGTCGTGGGCCAGCAAGTGCACCCGCCCGACGCCGAGGCTGTCGATCACGGCACCGATGTCGGAGACCAGTTGCATGAAAACATACCCGGAACGCGTTGCGGGACAGGTGGATTCACCCGCCCCGCGCACGTCGTAGGCGACGAAGTTGTAGGGCTCGCCGGTCAGCTCGTGGGCCACCGCATCCCAGACGTGGTGATTGTCGGGAAAGCCGTGAACAGCCAGGATGGTGGGCCGCGCCGGGTCGATCTCGGTGTAGCGGTGCACGGCCAGCGTGACGCCGTCGCTGGCGGTGATGCTCGATGTGGTGCTCATTGGATCAGTGCGAGGCCCGCGCGGCGGGCGAGATCGCCAGATAGTCGACTGCCTGGCCCAGTCCGCCGAGTTGCGAGGGATGGAAGCCCGGCCGGTAGTAGTTCCCGATCGCGCGGATGAACCGCAGCGGCCCGGGCACCAGCCCGCGGCGGGCGGCCTTGAAGTAATCCCGCCAGCGCGGCTTGCTGCGCGGCGGCAGATAGGGATCCAGCGAGTACATGAACCGCACGCCGCGAATCCAGAGCAGCAGCATCGCGGGCGTCACCACCAGCTGGGCGCGCACCTGCCGCCAATAGCCGGCCTGCAGATGCTTCATAGTGTCGAAGGCCACCGCCTTGTGTTCGACTTCTTCGGCGCCGTGCCAGCGCAGCATGTCCAGCATCACCGGGTCGGTCCCGATCTTGTCGTGGGCCGGCGCGTCGAGAATCCACTCGCCCAGAATGGCGGTGTAGTGCTCGATGGCGGAGACGATGGAAACCTGCTCGAGCAGCCAGCCCTGCTGGCGGCGCGGGCTCCAGTCGGGCCGCGGCCCCAGCAGCTTGTCGAACAGCCACTTGATCTGGCCGGTGTAGGGAGTCAGGTCGATGTCGCGCGCGGCGAAGTGGGCGAGCACGTTCGCGTGCGCCTGGGAATGCACGGCTTCCTGGCCGATGAAGCCCTGGACATCCAGCCGCAGCTGGTCGTCCTTGATCAGCGGCAGGGTCTGCTTGAACACCTCGACGAAGAACTCTTCCCCGGCCGGCAGCAGCAGGTGCAGCACGTTGAGCACGTGGGTGGCGAACGGCTCACCAGGCACGTAGTGGAACGGCAAGTTCGCCCAGTCGAAGTCCACATCGCGGGCCTCGAGCACCAGTCGCTCGTGGTCCAGCGAGGCGTCGTGTGGACCCGCTGCTTGGTTGTCGACGGTCAGCATCGTGCCCCCTACCTCGGCGTTTAGCCCTCGATCACGGTTTTGCGGTGGACGTCGCGCGACCCAAGTATAGGGACGCGGGGTAGATATGCGAAACCGCCGGTACTGGGTTTCTCTTCGCGGCTGCGCTCAGCGGGTTGCGGCGCCGCGGCGCAGCTCGTACTGGCCGGGGTCGGGGTTTGCCAGCATCCTGCGGTGTTCGGCCGGAGTGAGGGGCCACACCTCGGGCACGCCGTCTTTGTTGAGGTACCAGCTGTTGCAGCCGGTGGTCCACACGGTGTCGGGCATCGCGGCCCGCAGCTTGTCGTTGAAGCGCTCGGTCGCTGCGGCGGTCGGCTCGATCGTGTCGAATTCGCGGCGGCACCAGCGTTCGATCCAGCCCAGGATGTGGTCGGCCTGCGATTCGGCCACGGTCGTCAGCGCGAGGTTTCCCACCGGGCTGTGCGGTCCCAACATCATGAAGAAGTTGGGAAAGCCGGACAGCGCGACGGTTTGGTAAGCGCGCGGGCCGTCGCGCCAGACATCGTTGGCGGCGATCCCGTTCCGGCCGATCAGCTCCATCGGCCGGAAGAACGCATGTGTGTCGAATCCGGTGGCGAGCACGATGATGTCCATCTCGTGCAGCACACCGTCGTCGGTGACGATGCCGCGCGGTTCCACATGGTCGATACCGGCGGTGACCAATTCGACGTCGTCGCGCTGCATCGCCCGGTAGAAACCGTTCGACATCACCAGGCGTTTGCAGGCGGGCGTGTAGTCCGGGGTCAGAGACCGCCGCAACGCGGGATCGCGCACCTCCCAGAGACTGGCGCGGCACAGCGCCGACATCATCTTTCGCCGCAGGCCCGGCTTGGTCAGTCCCACCGCGAAGAAGTCGTATCCGCGGCTGTAAATCCGGTACGCCAACGCATCCAGCCATGGCATCTTGCGCCGGGTAATCCCGGTGAAACCGCTGTAGCGGGGATTGGCCAGCCGCAGTACCCACTGCGCGGTGCGCTGGAACAACGTGACGTGGCCCGCCACCCCGGCCAGCCCGCACACCAGCTGCACACCCGTGGACCCGTTGCCGACGACCGCGACGCGGCGCCCCCGCACGTCGACGCCATGATCCCAGCGTGCCGAGTGAAACACATTGCCGCCGAAGTCATCCAAACCCGGGATCGATGGCATCCGCGGGTGATGCAGCACGCCGGTGGCCGAGATCAGGAAGTCGACTGTGCTCTCCTCGCCGGCGTCGGTGCGCAGCACCCAGCGGCCGTCGTCGAAACGTGCATGACAGATCTCGGTGCCGAACCGGATCCGTTCCCGCAACCCATAACGGTCGGCGACGCCGCGGAAGTAGGCCTGGATTTCACCACCGGGTGAGAACAGGTGCGACCAGTCGGGGTTCCTGGCAAAGCTGTACTGATAGATACGCGAGGGGATGTCGCAGACCAGACCGGGGTAGGTGTTGTCCCGCCAGGTGCCGCCCACCTCGTCGGCCTTCTCGTAGATGGTGACGTCGGTAATGCCGCTGCGCAGCAAGGCAATTGCCATGCATAGCCCGGACATACCGGCTCCGACGACGGCTACGGCGGGATCACGTCGCGTCATCGGAACTCCCGCGGCTCTCGGCTACTCGGTCTCGGCGCGCTGCTTGAGGCGCTGCAAGGTGAGTCGGATGTGCTCGGTGTTGGCAGTCACCCGATCGCTGACGCCGGTGGCCTTGCCCGCGACCTTGCGGAACCACCCGGGCCTGCGGTCCCAGGTGCTCTCGGTGACCGCGCAGCCACCGTCCGCCGCGGCGATGTCGTACTGCCAGCGCGCGATCGGAAAGATGGTGTGGGTCACGTCGAACGCGAAGAGGCGGCCCGGTTCCACGTTGGTGACCGTGCATTTGGTGCTCCAGCGCCGACTGCCGCTCTGATTGTGGCCGGTGAACACCGCGCCCGGGCGCAGCGCGTTGCCCTTGCGCCACTGCATCGCCACCGCCTCCTCGGCCAGCGATGCCAGCGTGGGCAGGTCGGTGATGAGCCGGTACACCACCTCGGGCCGGGCGTCGATCTGCACGGTGGCCGTCACGCTCGGGTCGGTCATTCGCCGATCATAGCCAGCAAACAGCCAGCCTTTGCGGCTCCCGCGAAGTTTCTTCACACTTGAACATGAATCGGCAACCAAGGGGCGAGCATGCGAGTCGGCGTACCGACCGAGACCAAGACCAATGAGTTCCGGGTGGCCATCACCCCCGCCGGTGTCGCCGAGTTGACCCGCCGCGGCCACGACGTGTTCGTCCAGGCCGGCGCGGGGGAAGGGTCGGCGATCTCCGATTCCGAGTTCAAGGCGGCGGGCGCCCAACTGGCCGATACGGCCGAACAGGTCTGGGCCGACGCCGACCTGCTGCTCAAGGTCAAAGAGCCGATCCCGGTCGAGTATGAGCTGTTGCGGCCCAACCAGATTCTGTTCACCTATCTACATCTGGCCGCGTCGCGTTCCTGCACCGAAGCACTGCTGGCATCCGCAACGACGGCGATCGCCTACGAGACGGTCCAAACCGCCGACGGCACACTGCCGTTACTGGCCCCGATGAGCGAGGTCGCCGGCCGGCTGTCAGCTCAGGTCGGGGCGTATCACCTGATGCGCACCCACGGCGGGCGCGGCGTGCTGATGGGCGGTGTTCCAGGCGTCAAACCCGCCGATGTCGTGGTGATCGGCGCCGGGACGGCCGGCTACAACGCGGCTCGGGTAGCCGGCGGTATGGGGGCGTCGGTCACGGTGCTCGACGTCAACATCAACAAGCTTCGGCTGCTCGACGCGGAGTTCGGCGGCCAAGTCCGCACCCGTTACTCGTCGGCCTACGACCTGGAGGGCACCGTCAAGCGTGCCGATCTGGTGATCGGCGCCGTGCTGCTGCCCGGCGCGAAGGCGCCCAATCTGATCTCGAATTCTCTTGTCTCACAGATGAAATCTGGCGCGGTTCTGGTGGACATCTCGATCGACCAGGGCGGTTGCTTCGAAGACTCGCGGCCGACCACGCATGACGACCCCACCTTCGCGGTGCACGACACGCTGTTCTACTGCGTGGCGAACATGCCAAGCGCGGTGCCCAAGACGTCGACGGTGGCACTGACCAACGCGACCATGCCTTACGTGCTCGCGCTTGCCGACCGCGGATGGCAGGCGGCGTGTCGATCGGATCATGCTCTGGCCAAAGGTCTTTCGACGCATAACGGCGCGCTGCTATCTGAACAGGTGGCCACCGACCTCGGTTTGCCGTTCACCGACCCGGCCGGCGTGTTGGGCTGACCGGTGCGGGATGGCTAAATCGCGGCCGCGAGATCGGCGATGATGTCGGCCGCCGGGCCGGCACACGCGTTCTTGAATGACGTCCCGGCCCATAGCGGCATTCCGTTGGGATCATCGATGGCCGCCGCCGCTTCCCGGATCGGTGACGTCATCTGGTTGACCTCGGGATAGCCCAGCGGCGCCACGTGATCGAGCATGCGGGTGAAGTCGTTTTCCAGACCGCGCGCATATCGGCCGGAGAATGCTCGCGTGACGACGGTGGTGGCGAACAGTGGGTTCTTCAGGGCGACGCGGTGCGCCGAGTTGGTGCCCGCTTCGTCGGCGAGAAGTAGCGCAGTGCCGACCTGGGCGGCCACCGCTCCCCTGCGCAGCACGGCCCCGACTTCGTCGGCGGTGCCCAGTCCGCCCGCCGCGATGATCGGGATGTCATGGGCGTTGCGGATCCGGTCGATGAGCTGGTGCAGGGACTCGTTGGCGGGTTCCATGTCCGGGGCGAACGTGCCGCGGTGCCCGCCGGCGGCGGGGCCCTGGACCACCAGGCTGTCGGCGCCGGCCGCGACGGCCACTCCCGCCTCGTAGGCCGATGTCACCGTGACCATCACCAGCAGGCCCAGAGCGCCCAACCGCCGGATCACGTCGGGCGGCGGCACCCCGAAGGTAAAAGACACCAGCTCGGGCCGGACATCGGCCACCACTTCGAGCTTCTGCTCCCACTCGTCGTCGTCGCCGTGCTGCGGGTGACCGACCTCCACTTGATAGTGCTCGGCGATTTCCTCGAGCTCTGCCGCGTAGTAATGCAGGGCCACCCAGTCGGCCACACTGGGCTGGGGCACAAACAAGTTCACGCCGAGCGGGCCGGTGGTGGCCTTGCGGGCCGCGGCGATGTCGTCGGCGAACTGCTCGGCGCTGCGGTGTCCACCCGGAACGAAGCCGAGCCCACCGGCATTGGACACCGCCGCGGCCAACGCGGGAGTCCCGGGCCCGCCGGCCATGGGTGCACCCACGATGGGCACCATGATGTCCCAGAAGCCCAGTACCATGCGGCTAATTTACCATCGCCCGAAGTTGTTGGGGCAGTGACCGTTTGGCGGCATACGGGCCGATAACCGCAGCGCCGTAGCGCTGCCCGAGCAGCCGGCGGGCCACCGCGTTCACCTCTTCGACGGTCACCTGATCGATTTGGTGCAGGGTGTGCTCGATGGTGTGGTGTCTGCCGTAGTTGAGCTCGCTGCGGCCCAGCCGGCTCATCCGCGAGCTGGAATCCTCGAGACCGAGCACCAGCCCACCGCGCAGCGCGCCCTTGGCGATGCGGCATTCCGACTCGGTGATGCCGTCGCGGACCACCGAGTCGAGCACGTCGCTGGTCACCGCCATCACCTCGGCGAAGCGTTCGGGTTGGCAGGCAGCGTAAACGGACAGCGCTCCGCTGTCGGCGAAGACGTCGACCGTCGAATACACCGAGTAGGCCAACCCGCGAAGCTCTCGAATCTGCTGGAACAGCCTGGAGCTCAGCCCCCCGCCCAGCGCGGTGTTGAGCACGGTCAGCGCCCAGCGATGCTCCCAGCCCCGCCCGGGCGTGCGGACGCCCAACGACACGTGGGTCTGCTCGGCGTCGCGGTTGGCCAGCATCAGACCGGGGCGGCCGCTGACCCGTCCCGCACCCCTGCGCGGCGCGATGGGTTCACGCCCGCGGACCAGATGTGGCCCGAAGTGCTCGCGCACCAACGCGACCACCTCGTGGTGGTCGACATTGCCGGCCACCGCCACCACCATCCGATCCGGGGTGTAGCGGCGGACATGAAACGAGTGCAGTTGGTTCCGGGTCATCGACGCCACCGACTGCGCGCTGCCGATGACGGGCCGGCCCACCGGGTGGTGACCGAAGAGCGCACTCAGGAACATGTCACCGAGTGCGTCCTCGGGATCGTCGTCGCGCATCGCGATCTCTTCGAGGACCACGTCGCGTTCCAGCTCCACATCGTCGGCGGCACAGCACCCGTTGAGCACCACGTCGGCGACCAGGTCGACGGCCAGCGCCAGATCGGTGTCCAGCACATGCGCGTAGTAGCAGGTGTGCTCCTTGGCGGTGAACGCGTTCAGCTCTCCTCCGACGGCATCCATCGCCTGCGCGATATCCACCGCCGTACGACTGGGAGTCGACTTGAACAGCAGGTGCTCCAGGAAGTGCGCGGCGCCGGCCACGGTGGCACCCTCGTCGCGCGAGCCGACCCCGACCCAGACCCCCACCGATGCGGAACGCACCGAGGGCAGGTATTCGGTGACCACCCGCAAGCCACCCGGCAGCGTGGTACGCCGCAGCGCGGCTTGGGGTGTCGATTCCGCCTCAGCGACCTTGCCCCGGCGCAGTGCGCCGGCCCGACCGGGACGTGTCCCGGTCGATGAGTCAGCTGCTCGCCGTTGCGGCATCTGCGGGAGCGGCCGCGGGAGCATCGGCAGGAGCCGAGCTGTCTTCCTCCACCAAGACCAGCGAGATCTTGCCGCGCTTGTCGATGTCGGCGATCTCGACGCGCAGCTTGTCGCCGACGTTCACCACGTCTTCGACCTTCGCGATCCGCTTGCCCTTACCGAGCTTGGAGATGTGCACCAGACCGTCACGCCCGGGCAGCAGCGACACGAACGCACCGAAATCGGTTGTCTTGACCACGGTTCCGAGGAACCGCTCGCCGACGGTGGGCAGCTGCGGGTTGGCGATGGCGTTGATCCGGTCGATCGCGGCCTGCGCCGAGGGACCGTCGGTGGCGCCGACGAACACGGTGCCGTCGTCCTCGATGGAGATCTGCGCACCAGTCTCCTCGGTGATGGCGTTGATGACCTTGCCCTTAGGGCCGATGACCTCGCCGATCTTGTCCACCGGAACCTTGATGGTGGTGACCCGGGGTGCGTACGGGCTCATCTCGTCGGGCGCGTCGATGGCCTCGGCCATCACCTCCAAGATGGTCAGTCGCGCGTCCTTGGCCTGTCCCAGCGCACCCGCCAACACCTGCGACGGGATGCCGTCGAGCTTGGTGTCCAGCTGCAACGCGGTGACGAAGTCCTTGGTGCCGGCGCACTTGAAGTCCATGTCGCCGAACGCGTCCTCGGCGCCCAGGATGTCGGTCAGGGTGACGAAGCGGCGCTCGGTCTTGCCGTCCACCTCGACGTCGTCGGAGACCAGGCCCATTGCGATGCCCGCCACCGGCGCCTTCAGCGGCACACCGGCATTCAGCAGCGACAGGGTGGACGCACACACCGACCCCATCGACGTCGAGCCGTTGGAGCCCAACGCCTCGGACACCTGACGGATGGCGTACGGGAACTCCTCGACACCGGGCAGCACCGGAATCAGGGCCCGCTCGGCGAGCGCGCCGTGCCCGATCTCACGCCGCTTGGGCGAGCCCACCCGGCCGGTCTCACCGGTCGAGTACGGCGGGAAGTTGTAGTGGTGCATGTAGCGTTTGCTGGTTTCGGGTCCCAACGAGTCGATCTGCTGAGCCATCTTGACCATGTCGAGCGTGGTCACACCCAGGATCTGGGTCTCGCCGCGCTGGAACAGCGCGCTGCCGTGCGCCCGCGGCACCACGGCGACCTCGGCCGACAACGCGCGGATGTCGGTGATGCCGCGGCCGTCGATGCGGAAGTGGTCGGTCAGAATGCGCTGGCGCACCAGCTTTTTGGTCAGTGACCGGTACGCGGCGCTGACCTCTTTCTCGCGGCCCTCGTAGGTGTCGGCGAGCCGCTCGAGCACCTCGGCCTTGAGCTCGTCGGTGCGCGCGTCGCGCTCGGCCTTGCCGCCGATGGTCAGCGCCTTGGCCAGCTCGTCGGTGGCCACCGAAGCCACCGAGTAGTAGACGTCTTCCTGGTAGTCCGGGAATGTCGGGTACTCGCCGACGGGCTTGGCGGCGGCCCCGGCCAGCTCCTCCTGCGCGGTGCACAGCACTGCGATGAACGGCTTGGCCGCCTCCAGGCCTTCGGCCACAACGGTTTCCGTCGGCGCCTGAGCACCGCCCTCGACGAGCTCGATGACCTTCTCGGTGGCCTCGGCCTCGACCATCATGATCGCGACGTCGCCGTCGACCTTGCGGCCGGCCACCACCATGTCGAACACGGCCCGCTCGAGCTGCTCGACGGTCGGGAACGCCACCCAGGTGCCGTCGATGAGCGCGACCCGCACCCCACCGATGGGACCCGAGAAGGGCAGGCCGCTCAGCTGGGTCGAGGCCGACGCGGCGTTGATCGCCAGCACGTCGTACAGGTCATTGGGGTCCAGGCTCATGACCGTCACCACGACCTGGATTTCGTTACGCAGCCCGGAGACGAACGACGGGCGCAGCGGCCGGTCGATGAGCCGGCAGGTCAGGATGGCATCGGTGGAGGGACGGCCCTCCCGGCGGAAAAACGAACCGGGGATGCGACCTGCGGCATACATCCGCTCCTCGACATCGACGGTCAGCGGGAAGAAGTCGAAGTGCTCCTTGGGGCTCTTGCTGGCGGTGGTCGCCGACAACAGCATGTTCTCGTCGTCGAGGTAGGCGACGACGGCGCCGGCGGCCTGCTGAGCCAACCGGCCGGTCTCGAAACGAATGGTGCGGGTGCCAAAGCTCCCGTTGTCGATAGTGGCGGTCGCCTCGAACACGCCCTCTTCAATTTCAGCGACAGACATGGACGTCCGTACGGCCTCTCTTGTATTCAGCTTTTTCGCGTGACCACGCGCGAACCGCAGGCCTGACGGCCACGGGTCACCCGCGGGAGGCGCTGAGTCTGAATACGGCTACGGCCATCGATCGAAGCGGCCGACCTGCCCCAGATCCGGAGAGCCCGGCAGCCACTACCGAAGACCGCCCGATGCAGACTGGCTGCTCCCTCGAACGTGCGTAGTGACACGCTGGAACGGCACACGCGGATCTGCGTGACCGCACCGTTTGCTCGGGCCGAACCGGCCCAGAACGTCCTCACTCTACACGGGCGGCCTCTGCCCGCCATATCGCTTGGGATTCGCGGGGCGACAACACCCCGGATCGGCGAGCGTCAGCGACGCAGGCCAAGCCGCTCGACCAGCGAGCGGTACCGCTCCACATCGATCTGAGCGACGTATTTGAGCAGCCGGCGCCGCCGCCCGACCAGCAGCAGCAGTCCGCGCCGCGAGTGGTGGTCGTGCTTGTGGACCTTCAGGTGCTCGGTCAGGTCGGCGATCCGCTTGGTCAGCAGCGCGACCTGCGCCTCCGGGGAACCGGTGTCGGTGTCATGCAGGCCGTAGTTGCCCAGGATTTCTTTTTTCTGCTCGGCTGTCAGCGCCACGAACTGTCTCCATCAATCGGTCCGCGAAAGGTAAATGTTCAAGGCGCGGCCACCGCGAACCGCAGCACGCGCCGATGTCGTCCGGCAGTTTAGCAGCGCCTAGAGCGGCCGGCCTAAACGGTGAGGTGCCCTGACGCTGAGGTTGCCTTGTCCTTCACATCCGCCCCAGAAGCCCCTCGATGGGAGATGTGACCTGTCGCCCGCATTTCAGCGACAATCCGGCGTCCGCGGCAAAGTCGCTCGGAGGCGGACACAAGGCACCAGGCTCGCCGCAGCGACTGCAGTGGCACGTGCGCGGTTCGGGTGCGCTCAGTCCGACAGCAGCTGGCGCGCCTTGTCGGTGTCCTCACCCATCTCGGCCACGAGTTCCTTGACGGAGTCGAATTTGTGCTGACCGCGGATGCGGGCGACGAAATCCAGCGCCACATGCTGGCCGTACAGGTCGGCATCGGTGTCCAGGACGAACGCCTCGACGGTGCGGGTGCGTCCGGAGAAGGTCGGGTTGGTGCCCACCGACACCGCCGCCTGATAACGCTCGCCCGGGACGACGGTCCCGGTCACCGGCCCGTGGCCGAGCACGGTGAACCACGCGGCGTACACACCGTCGGCCGGGATGGCCGAATACATCGGCGGCGCCACGTTCGCGGTGGGAAAGCCCAATTCGGCGCCGCGCCCGTAACCCCGGACCACCACGCCCTCGACGCGGTGCGGGCGGCCCAGCGCATCGGTGGCCGCCACCATGTCGCCGGCGTCCACACAGGACCGGATGTAGGTGGACGAGAACGTCACGGTCTCGTTGCTGTGGTGCTCGGAAAGCAGCGACATGGACTCGACCGCGAATCCGAATCGCTCGCCGGCGCGCCGCAGGGTCTCGACATTGCCGGCCGCCTTCTTGCCGAACGTGAAGTTCTCCCCCACCACGACCTCGACCACGTGCAGGTTCTCCACCAGCAGCTCATGCACGTAGCGGTCCGGCGTGAGTTTCATGAAGTCGCTGGTGAAAGGCATCACCAGGAAGACATCGATGCCCAGTTCTTCGACCAGCTCGGCGCGCCGGGTCAGCGTCGTCAACTGTGCGGGGTGGCTGCCCGGGTAAACCACTTCCATCGGATGCGGGTCGAACGTCATCAACACGGTCGGGACGTTGCGGGCCCGCGCCGCCTTCACCGCATGCGCGATCAGCTCGGCGTGGCCGCGGTGCACGCCATCGAATACACCGATGGTGAGCACACACCTGCCCCAGTCCGTGGGTATCTCGTCCTGGCCGCGCCACCGCTGCACGACCGCAAGCCTACGGCGCCGAGTGGCTCGTCGGGAGGTCGAGACGCGCCGCAGCCCCGCGATGGTGTCGGGGAACACGTCGGATCAGGCGTGGGGCCTAAACTTTCTGGTTGTGAGGGCTGACGAAGAGCATGGCGGTATCACCGCGGTCGGCCAGGACTACCTCAAGGTCATCTGGAATGCCCAGGAGTGGTCCCCCAAAGACGCGCCGCAAAAGGTCAGCACCAAGATGCTGGCCGAGAAGATCGGGGTATCGGCCAGCACGGCCTCGGAGTCCATCCGCAAACTCGCCGAGCAGGGCCTCGTCGACCACGAGAAATACGGTGCGGTGACGCTGACCGAGGCGGGGCGGCGGGCGGCGCTGGAGATGGTGCGCCGGCATCGGCTGCTGGAGACCTTCCTGGTCAACGAGCTGGGCTACGCCTGGGATGAGGTGCACGACGAGGCCGAGGTGCTCGAGCACGCGGTGTCGGACCGCCTGGTGGCCCGCATCGACGCCAAGCTGGGATTCCCACAACGCGACCCGCACGGTGACCCGATTCCGGCGTCGGACGGACAGGTGCCGCGCCGTGCGCGAAAACATCAGGCCACCACCCAGATCGCCCGGGCGGCCGGGCTGCCCAGATCGACCGTCGTCTCGGCGCCCTCGCCGGAGTCGATTGCCACCGAGATCATGCCGGCGAATTCGCGCCGGGTCAGCACCCGCAGCCGCGAGTCCAGATTGATGCCGACGTCGGTGAAGTAGCGCAGCATCTCGGGGTCGGCGTCGGAGATGCGGGCCACCGTGCCGGTGTCCCCGTCGCCGCACGCCCACAGCTGCCGGGCGGGCGGGGTGGTGGAGGTCAAGCCGTAACGGGCCGCCACCTCGGTGATGATGGCGGTCCCGCCCCGCAGGCCCCAGAATT
>NZ_LZKU01000179.1 GCF_001672975.1 Mycobacterium sp. 1465703.0 | reverse complement strand
CGCCCGGCGCGCTACTCGGAGTGGTAGATAGCCTCGATGTCGGAGGCGAATTTTTCGGCCACCACGTTGCGCTTGACCTTCATCGTCGGCGTCAGCTCACCGGTGTCCTCGGTGAAATCGACCGGCAGGATGCGGAACTTGCGGATCGATTCCGCGTGCGACACAGCCTGATTGGCGTCCTTGATGGCCGCGTCCACCTCGGCGACCAGGTCGGGGTCGGTGGCCAGGTCGCCTACCGAGGGCCCGGTGCCCTTCTGGTTGCGCTGCTTCCAGCCGTCGAACGCTTCCGGGTCGATGGTGATCAAGGCGCCGATGAACGGCTTGTTGTCCCCGACCACCATCGCCTGGCTGATCAGCGGATGGGCCCGCAGCCGGTCCTCGAGAACGGCGGGCGCGACATTCTTGCCGCCGGCGGTGACGATGATCTCCTTCTTGCGCCCGGTGATCTTCAAGAAGCCGTCTTCGTCGAGCACACCGAGATCGCCGGTTTTGAACCAACCGTCGGTGAAGGCGTCCCTGGTGGCCTGCTCGTTACGCCAGTAGCCGCTGAACACCACGCCGCCGCGCACCAACAGTTCGCCGTCGTCGGCGATGCGCATGCTGTTGCCGGGCACCAACGTTCCGACGGTGCCGATCTTGACGTTGCCGACCTGGTTGACGGTGATCGCCGAACTGGTCTCGGTCAGGCCGTAGCCCTCGTGGATGGTCAGGCCCACGCCGCGGTAGAAGTGCCCGAGCCGGGTGCCCAGCGGCGCGCCGCCCGACACCGACGCGTGGCAGTCGCCGCCCAGCGCGGCGCGCAGCTTGTGGTAGACGAGCCGGTCGAACAGCGCATGCTTGGCGCGCAGCACCAGCCCACGCCGGCCGCGGTCCTGGGCCTCGCTCCAGTCGACGGCGGTCTGCACGGCCGCCGCGAAGATCCGGCCCTTGCCGTCGTTGGCAGCGTTCTGCGCCGCCGTGTTGTACACCTTTTCGAACACCCGCGGCACCGACACCACCACCGTCGGTTTGAACACCGAGAACATCGGCACCAGGTTCTTGATGTCGCTGGTGAAGCCGACGGTGACCTTGTTGGCGCACGCGGACAGAGTGAGCGACCGCGCCAGCACGTGGGCCAGCGGTAGGAAGATCAATAGCCGCTGCCCCTCGTCGAGCAGCGTCGGCAGGCTCTCCTTGGCGCCCCGGATCTCATACAGCAGATTGGAATGCGTCAGTTGGCATCCCTTGGGCCGCCCGGTGGTGCCCGAGGTGTAGATCAGTGTCGCCGGATGCGCGGCCCGCAGCGCCTCGAGGCGCGCGGTCAGCTCGGCCGGTTCCACCGATGCGCCGGCCTCCACCAGCTGGTCGAGCGCCTTGGGGCCCGAACCGTTGATGTGCAGCACCCGGCGCAGCGCGGGCAGCTCGGCGGTCAGCTCGGTGACCATCGCCGCGTGTTCGTCGGTCTCGGCGAACGCCAGCACCGCCTCGGAGTCCTGCAGCACCCAGCGCACCTGCTCGGCCGACGACGTCTCATAGATCGGCACGGTGACCGCGCCCACCGAGAGGATCGCCAGGTCGAGGATCGCCCACTCGTAGCAGGTGGCCGAGAAGATGGATACCCGGTCGCCGGCCTCTACTCCCAGTGTGATCAAACCCAAAGCGGCGGAGCGGATCTGCTTGGCCGCCTCGCCGCAGGTGACGTCGGTCCACTCGCCGTCGACTTGACGTTGATAGATGACGAAGTTGGGGTCGTCGCGCTCGTGTTCGAAGACCATCGCCGGGACGTTGTCCTGTTCGCCGACGGAGAAGCGGGCGGGGACGCTGTACTCACGCACTCTTATGACCTCGATTGACCTCGTGAAGATTCCCGGCAGCCGGGTTGCTGTCGCCCAGCCTAATCCGAGCGTTGATCCTGCACTGCCATAGCGGGTCAGGCCGGCGCCGTGATTGCTTGTCGCCCCCGCTGGCCTGCCCTGGGTCCGGCGGGGCGGGCAGGTGTGTGAAGCTGTGATCATGAACAGCATCCAGATCGCGGATGAGACGTTTGTCGCCGCCGACGGCGCGCGGGTGGGCGCCGCGGTCGCCGATCGGTCGAGCTGGCGCCGCTGGTGGCCGGACCTGCGGTTGCAGGTCGTGGAGGATCGCGCGGAAAAGGGCATCCGGTGGTCGGTCACCGGCGCGTTGACCGGAACCATGGAGATCTGGCTGGAACCGTCGCTGGACGGCGTCGTGCTGCACTACTTCCTGCACGCCGAGCCGACCGGAGTGGCGGCCTGGCAGCTGGCCAAGCTGAATCTGGCAAAGATGACACACCGCCGTCGGGTGGCGGGCAAAAAAATGGCCTTCGAGGTCAAGACGACACTGGAACGGTCACGTCCGGTCGGAGTTTCTCCGGTAGTTTAGCCGGGTCGGGTCCGCGCAGAGAGTACCGTGTCGGACCGAGACCCACGGGGTCCCCCACGGCGGAGGGGTCGACCGGTGCGCGGGAGAGAGGGCAGCAACCAGGTGGCGGAGAAGACGACGCAAACCATCTACATCGAAGCCGACCCGGGCACCGTCATGCAGGTGATCGCGGATATCGATTCCTATCCGCAATGGATCTCGGAATACAAGGAAGCCGAGGTTCAGGAGAAGGACGCCGACGGCTACCCCAAAGTCGCCCGGATAGTCATGGACGCCACGGTCATCAAGGACACGATGGTGATGTCCTACGAGTGGCCCAAAGACCGCCAATCGGTGAGCTGGACGCTGGTTTCGAGCTCGCTACTGCGTTCCCTTGAGGGCTCATATCGGTTGGCGGCCAAGGGATCTGGCACCGAAGTAACCTATGAGCTCTCCGTCGATCTGGCCATGCCGATGATCGGCCTGCTCAAGCGCAAGGCCGAACGCCGGCTGACTGACACCGCGCTGAAAGATCTGAAGAAACGAGTCGAGGCTGAGTGAGTCCACTGAATCGCGAGCGCCTGCCCCGGCCCGGATCAGCCTTTTCGTCGGCAAAGGCGGGGTAGGAAAATCCACCCTGGCTTGCGCCACCGCCGTCAGTGCCGCAAGCGCCGGGCAGCGAGTGCTTGTGGTCTCCACCGACCAGGCGCACTCACTGGGTGACGTACTGGGCGTTCCCGTGTCGCCGAGTCAAGGCGAACTGGTCCGGGTGCTGGCCGACCTCGAAACCGGCCAGGCCGAGACCGGCGGCGGCTTTCTCGACGCGCTGGCACTGGACACCCTGGGCCTGCTCGAGGCCCGCTGGCGTGAGGTCGTCGCCACATTGGACCGGAGGTTTCCCGAGTCCGAGCTGAGTACCATTGCGCCTGAAGAACTTTCGGCTTTGCCGGGTGTTCAGGAAGTGCTCGGTCTGTACGCCGTCGGTGAG
>NZ_LZKU01000178.1 GCF_001672975.1 Mycobacterium sp. 1465703.0 | reverse complement strand
CTGCACGGTGGTTTCGGTGGACTATCGGCTGGCTCCCGAGCATCCCTGTCCCGCCGCGCTCGAGGACGCCGGCGCTGTGCTGCGGTGGGTGGCGGCGAATGGGGGTGAACTCGCAGTCGATCCGGCACGCGTGGCCGTCGCGGGCAGCAGCGCCGGCGCCGCCCTGGCCGCGTGCCTGGCGCAGCGGTCCGCCGACGGGGCACTGCCGCCGGTGGCGTTCCAGCTGCTGCACCAACCCGTGCTGGACGATCGGGCCACGCCGTCGAAAGCGGAGTTTCGCACCAGCCCAGCGTTCGACGGGGAGGCCGCCGATCTGATGTGGCGCCACTACCTGGGCCCGGCGGCCGCGCCGGAATCCGCGGTGCCCGCGCGGCGGAGCGGATTCGCCGGGCTGCCACCGGCTTTGATCACCTGTGCCGAGATCGACCCGTTTCGTGATGAGGCCGTCGACTATGCGCTGCTGTTGCTGCGTGCCAAGGTCTCGGCCGAGCTGCACGTCTTCGCGCGCACCTGTCACGGATTCGATTCACTGCTGCCGGACTGGTCAGGCTCGCAAACATTGTTCGCGCTGCAAGGCCACGCCCTGTGCATCGCCCTGCACGGTGACTAACCGTCGAATCTGATCAGCTGTCGCACTGCGGTGCCATTGGCCAGATGGTCCATCGCTTCGTTGATGTCCTCCAGCGCAATCGTCGACGACACCAACGATTCCACCGGCAGCCGGCCGGCCCGCCACAGCTCGACGAACCTGGGGATGTCCCGGCTGGGTACCGCCGAGCCGAGGTAGCTGCCGATCAGTGATCGGCCCTCGGCCACAAAACCCAACGGCGACACGGTGATTCGCGCGGCTGGCGGCGGCAGGCCCACGGTGATGGTGCGTCCGCCGGGTGCGGTCAGGTCGATCGCGGTCTCCAGCGCGGCGGGGTGGCCGACGGCCTCGACCACCACCGCGGCCTTTACCCGGGCGTCGGCGGCCTGCTGAGGCGTGTAGGCGTGGTGGGCGCCCAGTCGACTTGCGGCGGCCAGCTTTTCGGGCAACTGGTCGACGGCGACGACGCGGACGTCGTCGTAGGTCAGCGCGGTGAGCAACGCCGCCATCCCGACACCTCCCAGCCCGACGACGGCCACCGTCTGGCCCGGCTGTGGATGTCCGACGTTGAGCACCGCGCCACCACCAGTGAGCACCGCGCACCCCAGCAGCGCGGCGACGTCGGGTGGGACGTCACTCGGCACCGCGACCGCACTGGCCCGATTGACGACCGCGTGCGTCGCGAAACCCGACACCCCGAGGTGGTGAAACACCGGGTGCCCGGCGCGGCTGAGCCGAATGTCGCCGCCCAGCAAGGTGCCCGCGCCGTTCGCCGCGCTGCCCAGTTCGCACGGCGTGAGGCCGTCGGTCGCGCACGCCGCGCAATGGCCGCACCGCGGCAAGAACACCAGCACCACCCGCTGACCCACGGCCAGGTTGTCGACGCCCTCGCCGACCCGCTCGACGATCCCGGCGGCCTCGTGGCCGAGCAACATCGGCACCGGCCGCACTCTGTTCCCGTCGACCACCGACAGGTCGGAGTGGCAGACGCCGGCCGCCTCGACGCGGACCAGGACTTCGCCGCGTCCCGGCGGCGCGAGGTCGAGTTCGCTGATGGTGATCGGCCGCGACTGTGCATAGGGCCGCGGTGACCCGATGTGCTCCAGCACCGCGCCCCGGATTCCAGACATGTTGGAATACAACCATGGCGCCGGCTTCCGTAGTTCCGCCCGCACCCGACGGGCTGACCAGCAACGACTTTCCGGTACTGTGGCCGGTCGGAACCCGGTGGGCCGACAACGACATGTTCGGCCACCTCAACAACGCCGTTTACTACCAGTTGTTCGACACCGCGATCAACGCCTGGATCAACACGGGGACCGGGCTAAACCCGATCACCACGCCCGCGCTGGGCATCGTCGCCGAGTCGGGCTGTCGCTACTTCTCCGAATTGCATTTCCCGCAGAACCTCGCGGTGGGCCTGGCCGTCACGCGACTGGGCCGCAGCAGCGTCACCTACCGGCTGGGGGTGTTCCGGTCGCCACCACCGGGCGCCGACGCACCCGCGAGCGGGGAACCGATTACCGCGTTGGGGCACTGGGTGCACGTGTACGTCGACCGGGTCACCCGCAAGTCTGTCCCCATTCCCGACGCCGTGCGCGCGCTGCTGGCGACGGCGTCGGTGGACTGATAAGTCGACCACCAAGCGCCCAGATCACCCTTGGCACCAGGTGTTTCGTCATCGGTCGCGTCCGCGACGGCACCGCCGGGCCGCATCACCGGCCCGGCTATGCTTCGCGCATGCCAGTCATGAGCAAGACCGTCGAGGTGGACGCCGACGCCGCACTGATCATGAAAATCGTCGGCGACTTCGAGGCCTACCCGCAGTGGAACGAGGAGATCAAGGGCCTCTGGGTGCTGGCCCGCTATGACGACGGGCGCCCCAGCCAGCTACGGCTCGACACCGATTACCAAGGCATGCAGAGCATGTTCATCCAGGCCGTGTACTACCCGGGCGAAAATCAGATCCAGACCGTCCTGCAGCAGGGCGACCTGTTCACCAAGCAGGAGCAACTGTTCAGCGTGGTGGCCATGGGCGGGTCGAGCTTGCTGACGGTGGATCTGGACGTCGAAACCTCGATGCCGGTTCCGGCGCCGATGGTGAAGCAGCTGCTCAACAACGTCCTGGACCACCTGGCCGAGAGTCTCAAGCAACGCGCCGAGCAGTTGGCCGCGAGCTAGCGCTCGACCCGCTTCGCCCGGCTTCGGCCTGTAGTGACGACCCGCTGCGCCCGGCTACGCCGCGCTTGCGATCGCCACGGCCGCGCTCGCGATCGCCGCTAGAAGATCCCGGTGCGATCGCGCATCTCGGTCAGCCGGGTGGCCGCGTCGGTGAATTGCCACACCGTGAGCTCGATGACCGCGGCGGTATCGCGCCGGCGCAGTGCGGCGGTCAGCTGCCGGTGGTTGTCGACGGCGGCCTTGCCCCATTCCGGATCGGCGGCGTAGACCAGCACCGGCATGTAGCGCGCGGCGTTGAGCAGGAACCAGGCGAGTTTGATCCGGCCACTGGCCTGGTTGAAGACACGATGAAAAGCGAACTCGATGCCCGCGATGGTGTCGGCGTCACCGGATCCGACGGCCGCCGCGAGCGAGTTGTTGATCCGGTCCAGCTCATCGATCTCGGCGTCAGTGATGTGGTCGGTGGCCGCTGCTGCCAGCTCCCTGGCAATCGACGCCTGCAACCAGAAGATGTCCTCGATGTCCTGCCGGGTCAGCGGCAGCACGACGTGGCCGCGGTGTGGTTCGAGCTGCACCATGCCTTCGCCGCGCAGTTTCAGCAGGGCTTCCCGCACGGGGGTGACGCTGACTCCGAGCTCGGCCGCGGTCTCGTCCAGACGGATGAACGTCCCCGGGCGCAGAGTGCCGGACATGATGGCCGCCCGCAGATGACCCGCAACCTCGTCGGACAACTGCGCCCGCCGTAGCGGCCGCCGGCTTCTCGGCTGCATAGACATCGGTGCGTTCACGGGGGCTGCCAGGGCTTTCCTCGGCTGGGCGGGTCGGGGTTTAAGTTTTGACGGGTGTTGGCGGGGTCTTGTCAGTGGACGGGTCAACGCCTTAATGTGACCCACACAACACTAAGTTTTATCAAATATCAACCTGGCGCAAGCGGTGCGCGAGTGAAGGGAAGTGTTGAGTTTGACCGCGCAATTGGCGAACCATCTGACACAGGCGAACGAGCAGCCGTACCTGGCCCGGCGACAGAACTGGGTTAACCAACTCGAGCGGCACGCGCTGATGCAGCCGAAGGCGACGGCGCTGAGGTTCCTGGGCAAGACGGTGACGTGGGGCGAATTGCGCAGCCGGGTGGCAGCGCTGGCCGATGCGCTGAGCCGCCGGGGCGTCGGCTTCGGCGACCGGGTCATGATCCTGATGCTCAACCGCACCGAGTTCGTCGAGTCGGTGTTGGCCGTCAACATGCTGGGAGCCATCGCGGTTCCGCTGAACTTCCGGCTCACCGCCGCCGAAATCGCCTTCCTGGTCCAGGATTGCGAAGCGCGGGTAATGATCACCGAATCCGTGCTGGCTCCGGTGGCTACCGGAGTGCGCGATATCGAGTCGTTGCTGAGCACCATCGTGGTGGCCGGTGGTTCGACCGGCGACAACGTGCTCGGCTACCAAGATCTGCTGGACGAATCCGGGGCAGAGCACCAGCCCGTCGACATCCCGAACGACTCGCCGGCGTTGATCATGTACACCTCGGGCACCACCGGCCGGCCGAAGGGCGCGGTGCTGACCCACGCCAATCTGACCGGCCAGACGATGACCGGCCTCTACACCAACGGCGCCGACATCAACAGCGACGTCGGATTCATCGGTGTGCCCTTCTTCCACATCGCCGGCATCGGCAACCTGCTGACCGGGGTGCTGCTCGGCATCCCGACGGTGATCTACCCCCTCGGGGCATTCGAACCCGGGCAACTGCTCGACGTGCTCGCCGCGGAGAAGGTCACCGGAATCTTTTTGGTGCCTGCCCAGTGGCAGGCGGTCTGCGCCGAACAGCAGGCCCGCCCGCGCGACCTGAGATTGCGGGTGATGTCGTGGGGTGCGGCGCCGGCGCCCGACGCGCTGCTGCGGGAGATGTCGGCGACGTTCCCCGGCACCCAGATACTGGCTGCGTTCGGCCAGACGGAGATGTCGCCGGTCACCTGCATGTTGCTGGGGGAGGACGCGATTCGTAAACGAGGCTCGGTCGGCAAGGTGATCCCCACCGTGGCCGCCCGCGTCGTCGACGAAAACATGAACGACGTGCCCATCGGTGAGGTTGGTGAAATCGTTTACCGCGCACCAACTTTGATGAGCGGCTACTGGAACAACCCGGAGGCCACGGCAGAAGCGTTCGCCGGCGGCTGGTTTCACTCCGGCGACCTCGTCCGGATGGACGAGGAGGGTTACGTGTGGGTGGTCGACCGCAAGAAGGACATGATCATCTCCGGCGGCGAGAACATCTATTGCGCCGAAGTGGAAAACGTGCTCGCCAGCCACCCCAGCATCGTCGAAGTCGCCGTTATCGGGCGGGCCCACGACAAGTGGGGCGAGGTGCCGATCGCCGTCGCCGCTGTCGCGGGCGACAATTTACGGCTCGATGAGCTGGACGAGTTTTTGACCGAACGGCTGGCGCGATACAAGCACCCCAAGGCGCTCGAGATCGTCGACGCGCTGCCGCGCAACCCGGCCGGGAAGGTGCTCAAAACTGAACTGCGAATCCGCTACGGAGTAGGGGAGATCGACTAAATCCATTCTTAGGCAAGAGGTTTTAAGGACAGAGAGGAAAGTTGACGGTAGCTGTAACGTTTGCTCGTTGTTGGCGAAGGGTTAATTGTGCGGATGCGGTTCACACCTGCTTGGCCATCGGGTACATTCCTGTGGTCTCCGTTACTACTTGCCAGTAGGGAGCCGATGGTCACAGACGTTGAGTCGGGGCGAGGAGGAGGCGTGCTACACGATCCGCCGCGACGCCGTGAGGCGCGTGGTGACAGCGCGAGGGGGCAGCGGTGACTTCGACGTCGACTAGTCGACGGGGTCCCTACTTGGTCAGCTACGTGCGCGACCAACTGCAGCCCCCGCTGACGCTTGTCGGTGGGTTCTTCCGGATGTGCGTGCTCACCGGGAGGGCGCTGTTCCGCTGGCCGTTCCAGTATCGCGAGTTCATCCAGCAGTGCTGGTTCATCATGCGGGTGGCGTTCCTGCCGACCATCATGGTGTCGATCCCGCTGACCGTTCTGCTGATCTTCACGCTGAACGTCCTGCTCGCCCAGTTCGGCGCCGCTGACCTGTCCGGTGCCGGCGCGGCGATCGGCGCCGTCACCCAGCTCGGCCCGCTGACCACGGTGCTGGTGGTCGCCGGCGCCGGCTCGACCGCGATCTGCGCCGACCTGGGTGCCCGCACCATCCGCGAAGAGATCGACGCGATGGAGGTGCTCGGCATCGACCCGATCCACCGGCTGGTGGTGCCCCGGGTGATCGCCGCGACCTTGGTCGCGACTTTGCTCAACGGTCTGGTGATCACCGTCGGCCTGGTCGGCGGCTACCTGTTCGGCGTCTACCTGCAGAACGTGTCGGGTGGTGCTTACCTGGCCACCCTGACCACCATCACCGGATTGCCCGAGGTGGTGATCGCGACGGTCAAGGCCGCGATCTTCGGCCTGATCGCCGGCCTGGTCGGTTGTTACCGCGGCCTGACCGTGCGCGGCGGCTCCAAGGGCCTGGGCACCGCCGTCAACGAGACCGTCGTGCTCTGCGTCGTCGCGCTCTACGCCGTCAACGTGGTGCTGACCACCATCGGCGTGCGGTTCGGGACGGGGCACTGACATGTCGACTTCCGCCGTCTTTCGCTCCCGCTTCCCGCGGGCGGCCGAGAACCTCGATCGCTACGGTCTTGCCGCGGCCCGCGGACTCGACGACATCGGTCAGATGGCGTGGTTCGGCACCATCGCCGTCGGGCACATCCCGCACGCACTGCGCAACTACCGCAAAGAGACGTTGCGACTCATCGCCCAGATCGGCATGGGCACCGGCGCCATGGCCGTCATCGGTGGCACCGTCGCCATCGTCGGCTTCGTGACGCTGTCCGGTAGCTCGCTGGTCGCCATCCAGGGCTTCGCCTCGCTCGGCAACATCGGCGTCGAGGCGTTCACCGGTTTCTTCGCCGCGCTGATCAACGTGCGCATCGCCGCGCCCGTCGTCACCGGCATCGCCATGGCCGCCACGGTCGGCGCCGGCGCGACGGCGGAGCTGGGTGCCATGCGCATCAGCGAGGAGGTCGACGCCCTGGAAGTGATGGGCATCAAATCGATCTCGTTCCTGGCTTCCACCCGCATCATGGCCGGCCTGGTCGTCATCATCCCGATCTACTCCATGGCGATCATCATGACTTTCCTGTCCCCGCAGATCACCACGACGGTGATCTACGGGCAGTCGCACGGAACCTATGAGCACTACTTCCGGACCTTCTTGCGTCCGGACGACGTGTTCTGGTCGTTCTTGGAAGCGATCATCATCACCGCGGTCGTGATGATCACCCACTGCTTCTACGGCTACAACGCCGGCGGCGGGCCGGTCGGCGTGGGCGAGGCCGTCGGGCGCTCGATGCGTTTCTCACTGGTCTCGGTGCAGGTTGTTGTGTTGTCCGCCGCGTTGGCGCTGTACGGCGTCAACCCCAACTTCGCCCTCACGGTGTAACCGCCATGGCCCGACCGATCCAGACCAACGCCCCGCGGACGCCGCCGTACAAGCTGGCCGGCGTGGCGCTCCTGATCGTCGCCGCACTCGCGCTGGTGCTGATCTACGGCCAGTTTCGGGGCAACTTCACTGCCAAGACCCAGTTGACCATGTTGGCGTCGCGGGCCGGGTTGGTGATGGATCCGGGTTCGAAGGTCACCTTTAACGGGGTGGAGATCGGCCGGGTGGGGTCGATTTCGGAGACGGTGCGCGGCGAAATTCGCTGCCGCGACGGATTGGCCGGCGTCGTCAACGACACGTACTTGCCACCGAACACCGTCGTCGCCTTGATATCGGCATTCACATTCGCCGGAATCAGCTTCAAATACCGCGGATACACCTCAAGGGTGAACTTCGCCGCCGGCTTCCCGTCGCGCACCGTCTCCGAAATCGACCCCACCCGGCCGATCTCCACCCCGTTAAAGGTCACCTTCGAACCCGGATCCATCACCAACCCAGCCCGCGACGCCAACATCGTCAACTGCGTCTTTTCCGTGAAGGCACCCCGAAACTGCCCGTAGATCAAGGCCAAAACCAGTACGCCGACGAGCACCATCGCGACGGCGATCCACTTATACGGCGGTGTCCGTTGCGAGTTGATCTGCACAGGTGAGCCGGGACCTGAATGTGTCGACAAGACCCCAGCTGCCCCTTACGTCCGCGCCGCGGCCTCCCGGCACTACGGCAATTGACCCCCTGCCCTTGCCAGGGGCTTCGTACACACATGCATAACGAAGACCAGTGAAATGTACCGTGACGCCCGCGACGGTGCGAACCGCCGTTCACAACATCGACGGGCCGCTTTGGCCGCCAGCCTTTCTGCAGACAACGCGTGCGTCGCGCGAGGTTAGGCTCGAGGAGAACTAGGAAAGGTGCGCGATGCTCGCAGCGTTCGGATTCGAATCCCTGGGTGTGGTCGTCGGAGACATGTATTTCATCGACCCGTCACCGCTCGAAGGTCAGGAAACCCCGGAGCGAGGAGTCAGGCTGGAACTTCGCCTGGTCGACCGGGCCGAGCCGCATGGCTCGATCTATGCCGGCGTCCCGATCGCCTTCACCCGCCCGGTGTGGCGGGTGGACCTGTTCGGATCCACTGACAGCCCGCCCGGCACGCTGGACCGCGCCCATCACCACCCGCGGTTCAACGGTTGGGAACCCAGTCGTCGGCACTTTGTGCCCGAGCTGTCGGCCGACCCGCTGTCCTGGCTGGCCGAGCAGCTGGCCGACCCGGCCGCTGTGCTGGCCCGGGCGGGCGTCGACGCCGATGAAGTCAGCGAAGCCGACAAGACCGGGATTGCGGCGGCGGCCCCGGAGATCGTCGCCGCGGTGAAACGGTTGCTCGACGGCGTGCGGGACGGTGAATTGGCCCCGGCCCCAGCCGAGCCGGTTGCCGCCGCCCGCACCGGCTGGCTTTAGAACCCCGACGAGCGCTGCCGCCGGCTCGTTCGCCGACTGACCATGGCTCAGCCCGACGATGACTTTTCCGGATTGTCGGCCTACTCTTGCTGCTCGATACCCCGCTGACGGCTATCGATCGACTGCTGGTCGTTGAATCTGCCCGGCGCGGTGCAACTGTTGGGCACTCCGGCCGCAGACTTCACGCGCCCGGGCACGCGCGGCTTGAGCGCGCCGGCGCGTGGTGTCGAGATCTGCCCGGTTCACCGAAGGCCGCGGATCAGTTATGGGGTCGCGCCGGGAAACCATTGCGGCGATGCGTCTGGCCTCGCGTGCCCGGTGAGCTTTTTGTCGGCATGCCGCGGAGCAGTAACGGGCATCAGAGCGGCCGTAGAAGCCGGCGCCGCAGACAGCGCAAGCCAACATAGCTGCAGCATAGCCGCTACGAAACGGCTGGTGTCACGGAATTTGGTGGCCTCGCGGTTCGGCAGCGGGATGGCCGCAGCGGCGATGCCCTGCTCCGAGCATCAGGTACTGGCCTTGTCTTGGTGTGGGGCATTGCTGACTTCTGCTGCCCGCTCGCGGACGCGGACAGATTCTTCGCGGGCGGCCGCCGCGGCGTGTTTGGCGGCCTCGGCTCGGGCAAGCGTTTTGCGAACTTTTTCGAATGTCGCTCTGCGGTTGCCGTCGTGCATGGCGTTCCTCGCGGTGCGGGCTACGTTTAGCCGTTTCGTTGCCGGTTGGCCAGCACCCGAAACCGGTATGAGCCAGGCGCGGGCTTTGGCCACATTGCGTTAGCGTCGTCATCGTGACTCTCAAAGACATCGCTCTGATCACCCTCGACGGTCAGTCGACGACCCTTGCCGAATTGTCCGATGGCGCAACGCTGGTCGTCAACGTTGCCTCCAAATGCGGACTGACTCCGCAGTACACGGCGCTGGAGAAGCTCGCCAAGGACTACGGCGACCGCGGTCTCACGGTCGTCGGCGTGCCCTGCAACCAATTCATGGGCCAGGAACCGGGCACGGCCGACGAGATTCAGGAATTCTGCTCGACGGCCTACGGGGTGACGTTCCCGCTGCTGGCGAAGACCGATGTCAACGGCGACGACCGTCACCCGCTGTACGCCGAGCTGACCAAAGCCGCCGACTCCGACGGAAAAGCGGGAGATATCCAGTGGAACTTCGAGAAGTTCCTCATCGCACCCGGCGGTGAGGTGGTGCAGCGCTTCCGGCCCCGCACCGAGCCCGACGCCCCCGAGGTGATCAGCGCCATCGAGGCTGTGCTGCCGCGGTAGGCATGAAAACGGCCCCCGGAGAATCTCCGGGGGCCGTTTTACCTGGTAGCGGGGACAGGATTCGAACCTGCGACCTCTGGGTTATGAGCCCAGCGAGCTACCGAGCTGCTCCACCCCGCGTTGGTGAATGCCAGGTTACCGAACCGGTGTCACGGCGACCAAATCGCGGGCTCAGGGGCGGTCGAAGGTGCCGGATCCGGTGTCAGTGCGACGGCGGGTTCAGCCCGTATCGCTGCGCGATGTCGCCCATCCACTCGGGTGATCCGTAGGTCAGCCCGTACTTGTCGGCGAGCTCGCCGAACTCGGGCAACTCATGCAACGGCTTGCCCGCCGGGTCGTCGGCATGCTCGACCAGCAGCTCGCCTAATTCGCGGAAATAGTTCTCGAATCCACCCGGAGTGATGACCTCGATGATGCGGCCCGGCTCGCTGCCAGCGTTCCACATCGCGTGCATCTGGCCGCGGGGCTTGGTGATGTAACCACCGGGCCCCAGGACCACTTCACTGTCGTCGGATCGGAAGCCGATCTCGCCCGCCAGCACGATCGAATGCTCGTCCTCGCGCGTATGCCGATGCGCCGCGGTGAGCAAGCCGACTTCGAAAGGGTGCTCGACGATGGAGACCTCGCCGCCGTTGGTCTTGCTGGACAGCTTGAACACCGCCCCGAAACCGGGCAAGGCGACGTAATCGCCTTGCCCTGGCTGGACCACGGTGACGCCAATCGGGTTCAACTCGGTCATTGGACCTACCTTCCTCGAAATACCCTTGCGCTGCAATGGTTCGGCCGCTTTTCGGGTCGGCTCAGCCGGCCGCCGCCACGCCGCTCGTCGTGTCGCCGTGTGGCGGCCAGAGCGGCTGCGGCACCTCGACACCGAACGGCGCATCCCAGTGGTTCCGGGAGGAAACCTCATGCACCGGATGGCGATTCGCCGCGACACCCCACCTGCCCAACGGGTAGCCCAGGGTGAGCATGGCAGACATCTTCCAGCCCTGCTCGACCGGAACTCCCAGCAGCTCGTTCACCTCGTCCTCGAAATTGCGGAGCACCATCGTCATGACGCCGCCGACGCCCTCGGCACGGGCCGCGAGTAACGCACTCCAGATCGCCGGGTAGATGTTGGCGCCGCCCAGGTCATCGATGGCGAAGACGAACAGCAACAGGGGGATCTCTTCGAAGTGGTCGGCCAGGTAATTCCCCGAGCCCTTCATCCGGCGCATCGTTTCGGCGTGCGCGGAAGGATCCGCTCCGGGCGCCGGAGCCACCATCGGTCCCGTTCCAGTGCTGAACTTTTCGTATTCGAGGGCGCGGGCTTTGCGGAAGAGTTGGGCGAACTTGCGGATGAGTTCCCGATCGTCCACGGCCACGAAGTGCCACCGCTGGGTGTTACCCCCGTTCGGGGCGCGAACGGCGGCATCGAGGATGCGGGCCTGGGTGTCCAGTGGAATCGGATCCGGCCGCAACCGCCGCATCATCCTGGTGGTGTACAGCGCTTCATGGATATCCATTTGTCCGCTCCTTTCCGCGGGTTATTCAGGCCAAGGGCTGTTGTGGACCGCCTCGACCAAGTTGCGGGGCTTGAAGTTTGGATCGAAGTGCTGCAGGACGTCGGCATTCATGGTGCCGTGGGTGGTGTCCGGGCGGTGCTTCATACCGTCGTTGAAGGCCGTGAGGATGCGATTCTTGAAATCGGGGCGCGGGTGCGCGGCGATCACAGCCTCGATAGCGTCCGGTGAAAGGGCCGCTCGATCGAGACCGACGACGTCGGTCGCGACACCGGCTACGAGCAAGCTGATTTCGGGCTCAAGGTGGGCCGGCACCCCTGGCGTCGTGTGCAACGCGATACCCAGCCACACCTTGTGGGCCTCGGATTCATCGATGCCGTGCTGCACCAAGAAGTCGCGGGCCGCGTCGGCACCGTCGATTTCGAAGCGCTCGGTCGAGGTGCCGTAGCGCGCTGTGAGCCCTAGGTCGTGGAACATCGCCGCCACGTAGAGCAGCTCGAGGTCTGGTTGCAGGCCTAGGCGGCGCCCATGTAGTGCCCCGAACAGGTACGTCCGCCGGGAATGGTGGAAGAGCACGTCGTCTTCGGCGCTGCGGATGAATTCGGTCGCCTCGCGCACTAGCGCGCTATCGGGTATGACGACACCGGCAATGGTTTCCATCGACTGGATCACCAGATCGCTCCTTCTCGAATGCTTGGAGTTAGCTTGCGCCGCGGCACAGTCAGTCGGCCAGAGGGTTGCGGCCACGTTTCCCACGGAATCGGACAGGTGCCGGCGCCCGATCGGCGGGCCGAATCCGCCGCCTTCCGCGGCACCGCCGGAAGGTCGTCGTCACCGCGCCTATTCGGGCCACGTGTTGTTGAGGATGATCTCGACGAAGTTGTCACGACGGAATGGCGGGTCGAAGTGCTGCAGCACGTCCGCATTGACCGTGCCGAAGGTGCTGTGTGGGCGGTGCTTCATGCCGTCGTTGAAGGCGGCCAGAATACGCCGCTTGAAATCCGGCCGGGGATGAGCGGCAGTGACCGCGGCCAGGGATTCGGGCGAAAGATCATCACGGCCGATACCCAACACGTCGGTCTCGACACCGGCTGTAACCAAGGCGATTTCGGGTCCGAGGAACTCAGGTATGCCGGGGGTCGTGTGCAGCGCAATGCTCAGCCACACTTTGTCAGCATCTACTTGGTCGACCCCGTGCTCCAACAGGAAGGCGCGCGCCGCGTTCGCGCTGTCCACTTCGAAGCGCAGGTTGGACGTGCGGTAACGCTCGGTCAGGCCCAAGTCGTGAAACATCGCCCCGGCGTAGAGCAACTCCAGGTTTGGTTGCAGGCCCCGCCGCCGGCCCTGCAGCGCGCCGAACAGGAACACCCGCCGGGAATGGTCGAAGAGCAAGTCGTCTTCGGCGTCGCGGATCAATTCGGTGATATCGCGCACAAGCGGGGTGTCCGGGACGACGATGTCAGCGATACTTTCGACGGGCTGAGTGACCATGGTCAACCTCCTGTATAGGGCGAGTGATGAGTAGTATCCAGCCGCCCAGTTCCGTCTGTCCGACGCTATTGAGCCGTCTTCACCACAGAACGCGACGCAATCGCCAGCCCGTCGGCCGGCTATCACCGTCTGATGCGACATGTTTCCCTCGAATTGCGACACAATGTATCGGTGGCTGAAGCCGGTGCGCGGTCGCGCGTGGTAGTTATCGTGGTCTTCGACGATGTGACGTTGCTGGATGTCGCGGGAGCGGGTGAGGTCTTCGTCGAGGCCAACCGGTTCGGCGCCGACTACCAGATCAAAATCGCGTCGGTGGACGGTTGCGAGGTGACCAGTTCGATCGGGACCCCCTTTGGCGTGACCGATCGCATTTCTGCAATCGAGTCCGCCGACACCGTCATTGTCGCGGGCAGCGACCATCTGCCCGGACGTCCGATCGATCCCGCTTTGGTCCAGGCCGTCAGGTCGTTGTCGGCCCGGACCCGACGCATCGCCTCGATATGCACCGGCTCGTTCGTTCTCGCGCAGGCGGGTCTGCTCAGTGGCCGGCGCGCTACCACCCACTGGCACGATGCCCGGCGATTCGCCCGGGCCTTCCGGGATGTCACCGTCGAGCCGGATGCGATCTTTGTGCGCGACGGCAACATCTTCACCTCGGCCGGGATTTCGGCGGGCATCGATCTGGCGCTGGCATTGGTCGAGATGGATCACGGGACCGAACTGGTCCGCGACGTAGCCCGATGGCTGGTCGTCTATCTCAAACGCGCCGGCGGCCAATCGCAGTTCTCGGTGTTACTCGAAGCCGACCCCCCGCCGCAGTCCCCGCTGCGCGCGGTCACCGATGCGATCGCAGCCGACCCTGGCGCCGACTACAGCGTGAAAAGGCTTGCGGCCCTTGCATCGTTGAGCACACGCCAGCTGACCCGGCTCTTCCAATCCGAGCTGGGGATGACGCCGGCACGGTATGTCGAATTGGTACGAATCGATTTCGCCCGCAACGCACTTGAATCCGGCCGGTCCGTCACCGAAACCGCGGGCATGGCCGGTTTCGGCAGCATCGAAACGCTGCGAAGGGTTTTCGTCAACCACCTGGGCATCAGCCCCAAAGCCTACCGGGACAGATTCCGAACGGCGTACGCCTGAGACCTATTTGGTGTTGTTGTACTTGGTGATCGCGTCGTCGAGCCGCTGCAACGCCGCACCGTAACCGGCGAAATCGCCCTTCTTCTGCGCGTCCTTCGCCGCGCCGATTGCTGCCTGAATCTCTTGCAGGACAGCTGATTTGGCCGGCGACAAGGTCACCGCCCCGTCGGGCACCGGCGGTGCGGCCACCGGCGGCGGTGATCCCGGCGTCACGGCCGGAGCCGGCACACTGGCCGGTGGACTGGCGGCGGGTGTCCCGGACTCGGTGGGCTGAATGCCCGTCGCCGCCGCTCCCGCGCCCGGACCGAACAGCCCGGTCAGCGCGTCACGCACGGTGGGGCCGTAGCCGATCTTGTCGTTGTACATCATCGCCACCCGGATCAGCCGCGGATACGACGATGCCGCGTCGCTGGCCCCCGGCGAGGCATAGACGGGTTCGACGTAGAGCAGCCCGCCCTGACCCACCGGCAAGGTGAGCAAGTTGCCCCACCGGATGCGGTTCTGGTTGTCTCGCCCGATCACGCCGAGGTCCTGCGACACCGCCGGATCGGTGGTGATCGCGTTGTTGGCCAGCTTCGGCCCATTGACCTGACCCGGAATGGTCAGCACGGTGATCTTGCCGTACGTCGCGGGGTCGGAGCTGGCACTGATGTAGGCGGCCAGATAGTCGCGCTTGAACCTGTTCATCGCGCTGGTCAACTGATACGACGCCGTATTGTCGTTCTTCGCAATGTTTTTCGCGACGATGTAATACGGCGGCTGGTAGCTGCTGGCCGTCGGGTTGGGATCCAGCGGCACGTCCCAGAAGTCCGAGGTGGAGAAGAACGTCACCGGATCGTTCACGTGGTACTTGGCCAGCAGCATGCGCTGCACCTTGAACAGGTCCTCGGGATAGCGCAGATGCTCGGCCAGCTCGGGGCTGATGTCGCTCTTGGGCTTGACGGTGCCCGGGAAGACCGACATCCAGGCTTTGAGCACCGGGTCACGCTCGTCTTGCTGGTAGAGCGTGACCGTGCCGTCGTAGGCGTCCACAGTGGCCTTGACCGAGTTGCGGATGTAGGAGACCCGCTTGTCGGGCGCCAGCCTGTTGAACGCCACTTCGTTGGAGTCCGCGGTCGCCGACTCCAGCGAGGTGAGTTCGGAATACGGGTAATTGTCCAACGTGGTGTAGCCGTCGATGATCCACACCAGTCGCTTGTTGACGATCGCCGGGTACACCGAGCTGTCGGTGGTCAGCCACGGCGCCACCGCCTCCACCCGTCGCGCCGGGTCGCGGTTGAACAGGATCTTGCTGTTCGAGCCGATCACGTTGGAGAACAAGAAGTTTCGCTCGGCGAACTTCGCGGCGAACACGCTGCGCGACAACCAGTCGCCGAGCGGGACGCCGCCGAGCCCGGTGTAGGTGTAATTCTTGGTCTCGTTGCTGGTCTCGTAGTCGTATTCGCGGTCATTGCCGTTGCGCCCGACGATCGCGTAGTCGGCCGACGTGTTGGAGATGACCGGTCCGAAATAGACGCGAGGCTGATCGAGTTGCGCCGGGCCGTCGGACACCACGCCGCCGTTGGCGCCGACCACGTTGACCAGAAACTCGGGGTAGCCGCCGTTTTGGTTGGGGTCGTTGGCAATTCCGCGCACCGTGTTGGCCGGCGAGGCGATAAAGCCGTTGCCGTGGGTGTAGACGGTGTGCCGGTTGATCCAGTCCCGCTGGTTGTCGATCAGCCGGTCCGGGTTCAGTTCGCGGGCCGCCACCACGTAGTCACGCAACGCCCCGGTGCGGTCCTGGTACCTGTCGATGGAGAGCTGGTCGGGGAAGTAGTAGAAGTTCTTGCCCTGCTGGAACTGGGTGAACGCCGGGCTGACGATAGTCGGGTCGAGAAGCCGGATGTTGGAGGTGGTCGCGCGATCATCGGCGACCTGCTGGGCGGTGGCCTGCGTGTCGCCGGTGTAGTTACGGTAAGTGACCTGCTCCGAGGTCAGGCCGTAGGCCTGCCGCGTCGCGGCGATGCTGCGGCTGATGTATTCGCTTTCCTTCTGCGCGGCATTGGGTTTGACGCTGATCTGCTCGACGATCAGTGGCCATCCGGCGCCCACGATCAACGACGACAGCAGCAACAGCACCAGCCCGATCGCCGGAATCCTCAGGTCCCGAAGGGCGACCGCCGAGAACACCGCGATGGCGCAGATCAGCGCGATCGCCATGAGGATCAGCTTCGCCGGCAGCACCGCGTTGATGTCGGTATACCCGGCGCCGGTGAAGGGCTTGCCGCCGCGGGTGTGCGACAGCAACTCATAGCGGTCCAGCCAATAGGCAACCGCCTTCAGCAACACCAACAGCCCAACCAGGGTGACCAGCTGGATTCGCGCCGAGCGGCTCAGCGCACCCGTACGACCGGACAGCCGGATGCCGCCAAAAATATAGTGGGCCAACAGATTGGCCACGAACGCCAGGAATACCGCGACGAACATGTAGCTGAGCAGCAGCCGGTAGAACGGCAGCTCGAACGCGTAGAAACCCAGATCCTTGCCGAACTGCGGATCCTTGATGCCGAAGTCGCTGCCGTGCAAGAACAGTTGGATCCGCACCCAGTAGCTCTGCGCGATGATGCCGGCCAGCAAGCCGATCGCCACCGGGATTCCGGCGCTCACCAGTCGCAGCCGGGACAGCACCAGGGCGCGGTAGCGCGCCACCGGGTCGTTGTCGTTGCTCGGCACGAACACCGGGCGGGTGCGGTAGGCCACCGCGAGCCCGGCGAACACGATGCCGCCCACCAGCAGACCGGCCACTAAAAAGACCACAAACCGGGTGACCAGCACGGTGGAAAACACCGAGCGATAGCCGAGCTCGCCGAACCACAGCCAGTCCACGTACGCGTCGATCAGCCGCGGACCCGCGAGCAGCAGAGCGATCACACCCAGTGCGATCAGGATCAGAATCCGGCTACGCCGAGTCAGCTTCGGCATCCGTGCGGTGGGCCGCATCCCCACTGGCTACGCTCCCTGATCGATTGCTAGACGGTGACAACTCTACGCATGGCACTACAGGTGATCGCCGGCGTTCGCTAGCAGCTTGGCGGCTGCCCGCCCGACCCGATCGTGTGCAGCGCATCGACTGCCTGGCCGAGCGTCTCGACCTTGACCAACTTCAAGTTGGACGGATTGTCCGAACTGGCCTCATAACAATTCTTCGCCGGCACCAGAAACACCGTGGCCCCGGCCGCGTGAGCGGCGACCATCTTGTGGGTGATGCCGCCGATCTGACCCACCTTGCCGTCGGCGGAAATGGTTCCGGTGCCCGCGATGAAGTTCGACTTGGCCAGATCGCCGGTGGTCAGTTTGTCGACCACTGCCAGGCTGAACATCAGTCCGGCAGACGGCCCGCCGATATTGGCCAGATTGAAGTCCACGGTGAACGGTGCCCACGGTGCATCGAGCACCGCGACACCCAGGAAGCCGTAGTCACGGTCTTTGTTGGCGCCCAGCGTGATCTGTGCCACACCGGCCGGCTCGTTCTTGCGGCGATAGTCGATCGTCAGCACCTGGCCGGGCTTGGTGTTCTTCAGCAAGCCGGTGAACTCCTCGACAGTGGCCACCGGTGTGCCGTTGACCGCGTCGATGGCGTCACCCGTCTTGAGCTTGCCCACCGAGGGGCCGGGCTCGGAAACCTTGGCCACCGTGACCGCCTCCGGGTATTTCAGGAAGCCCAGGGCCGCGTAAGCGGCGCTGTCCTCGGATTGCTTGAAGTCCGCGTTGTTGGCCTTGTCGACGTCCTCCCGCGACTTACCGGGCGGATAGATGAGATCCCGCGGGACCAGCTGTTCCTGGTCCGAAAGCCACAGCGTCAGCGCCTCGCCCAGCGTCAGTTGGTCGCGCTGGGACACCGTCGTCATGTTGAGGTGGCCGGTCGTCGGATGCGTCTGGGTGCCCTCGATCGCCACCACCTGCTTGCCGTCGACCTCGCCGAGCGTGTCGAAGGTGGGGCCGGGCCCCAGCGACACGAACGGCACCGTCACCACCGCCAGCAACACGCCGAACGCCACGATCGGCACGAGCGCGACCACCAGGGTCAGAATGCGCCTGTTCACGCCGATCAGACTAGACGGCGCCCGCGGCACCGATTCAGCTACAGCGCCCGGTAACCGGGTTCAGCTACAAGCTGACCCGAGGTCGCGCTGTCTGATCCCGTGGTGAGTACCGTTGAGGGTATGGCTGACCTGCCTTTCGGTTTCTCCCCCGGAGAAGACCCCGACAAACGCGGGAAAAAAGATCCCGATTCGGGATCGTCGGACCCGTTCGCCGCCTTCGGCATGAGCGGTGACTTCGGCATGGGCGATTTGGGGCAGATCTTCACCCAACTGGGCCAGATGTTCAGCAGCGCGGGCACTGTCGGGCCCGGCGGAACGTCCTCGGGACCGGTCAATTACGAGTTGGCGCGGCGAGTCGCGACGAATTCGATCGGCTTCGTGGCGCCGGTCCCGGACACCACCAACTCGGCGATCTCCGATGCGGTGCACCTTGCCGAAACCTGGCTGGACGGAGCCACCGCGCTGCCGGCGGGCACCACTAAGGCGGTGGGTTGGACCCCCGGCGACTGGGTCGACAACACGTTGCAGACTTGGAAGCGGCTGTGTGACCCGATGGCTCAACAGATTTCGACGGTGTGGGCCGCCTCGTTGCCCGAAGAAGCCAAGAGCATGGCCGGACCGCTGATGCAGATGATGTCGCAGATGGGCGGTATGGCGTTCGGCTCGCAGCTCGGACAGGCGCTGGGCCGGCTGTCCCGCGAGGTGCTGACGTCGACCGACATCGGTTTGCCGTTGGGGCCCAAAGGGATTGCGGCGATATTGCCCGACGCCGTCGAGTCGTTCGCGACCGGACTGGAGCGTCCGCGCAGCGAGGTCCTGACGTTTTTGGCCGCGCGTGAGGCCGCCCACCACCGGCTGTTCAGCCACGTGCCGTGGCTGGCGAGCCAACTGCTGGGCGCCGTCGAGGCGTACGCGATGGGCATGGAGATCGACATGTCCGGGATCGAAGAGCTGGCGCGCGACTTCAACCCGGCCTCGCTATCTGACCCGGCGGCAATCGAAAACCTGCTTGAGCAAGGCGTTTTCGAGCCCAAGGCGACGCCGGCGCAGACGCAGGCACTGGAACGCCTGGAGACACTGCTCGCCTTGATCGAAGGCTGGGTTCAGGTGGTGGTGGCCGCGGCGCTGGGTGACCGGATTCCCGGCGCGGCCGCGCTCGGTGAGACCATGCGCCGCCGCCGGGCCAGCAGTGGTCCGGCCGAGCAGACCTTCGCGACGCTGGTCGGGCTGGAGCTGCGGCCGCGCAAGATGCGTGAGGCCGCCGCGTTCTGGGAGCGCCTGACCGAGGCCGCCGGGGTAGACGCCCGCGACGGCATCTGGCAACACCCCGATCTGCTGCCCGACGCCGATGACCTCGACGAGCCCGCGGGCTTCATCGACCGGGTCATCGGCGGTGACACCAGCGGTATCGATGAGGCGATCGCCAAACTCGAGCGAGAGGGCAAGGACCCCGGCGACGCTACGGGTCCTGACGGCGGCTCTGTGGATAACTGACCGGGGGCTCGACTCCGGCGTGACACAGTTGCACGGTGACTCAGCGGTGCCAGGCCGTGCCTTCCAGTTATGCGCTGGATCCTGCGCTGCCGGTCCTGCTGCGACCCGACGGTGCGGTCCAGGTGGGCTGGAACCCACGCCGCGCCGTGCTGGTCCGTCCACCGGATGGCCTGCCCGCTGCCGAACTGGCCATGCTGTTGCGGTCCATGTGGTCGCCGACCCCGCTCTCGGAGTTGCAGCACCGCGCCCTCGAGCGTGGTTTGACTGACACTGACGGCCTGCGAAACCTGGTCGCGCAATTGGTCGGTGCCGGGGTGGCGACCGAATGCGGCCGAACGCGCGGACGGTCGGCCTCGGTGCGGATCCATGGCCGCGGACCGCTGTCGGAGCTGCTGGTGGAGACGTTGCGTTGTTCGGGCGCGCGGATCACGCACAGCAGTCAACCGCATGCCGCGGTGTCGGCCAATGAGGTCGACTTGGTGGTGTTGTCGGACTACCTGGTCGCCGACCCACGCATGGTGCGCGATCTGCACAGCCAGGGCGTCGCGCATCTGCTGGTGCGGGTGCGCGACGGCATCGGACTGGTCGGCCCGCTGGTGATTCCCGGCGTGACCAGCTGTTTGGGTTGCGCCGACCTACACCGCCGGGACCGCGACGCGGCATGGCCGGCGATCTGTGCCCAGCTACGCGAAACCGTCGGCGTCGCCGACCGGGCCACCGTTTTGGCGACGGCGGCACTGGCGCTCAGCCAGGTGAACCGGGTGATCGCGGCCGTGCACCGGCAGGAAGCGGCACCCGATCCGGAACCACCCCAGACGCTGAACGCGACCCTGGAATTCGATCTGGATGCGGGCGCGATCGCCACGCGACCGTGGGCCAGACACCCACTGTGTTCGTGCTGACCAGTGGGCGATTCGACGAGCTGTAGTGAAGACCACATTCTCCGATCGAGTCCCGTTGACCAGCCCGTTAATTAGCGTGACAACGCGCGTTGTCGACATCGCTGCGAAACGCGCTGGCCATCATGGATGATGGGTACGTGTCTGACATCAAACGGGGCCGTGCTGCGCGGAACGCGAAGCTGGCCAGCATTCCGGTCGGATTTGCCGGCCGGGCGGCGCTCGGATTCGGTAAACGGCTGACCGGAAAATCCAGAGACGAGGTCCAGGCCGAGCTGCTGGAAAAGGCCGCCCACCAACTGTTCACCGTCCTCGGCGAGCTCAAGGGCGGCGCGATGAAGGTGGGCCAGGCCCTGTCGGTGCTCGAAGCCGCTATTCCCGAAGAGTTCGGCGAGCCCTACCGCGAAGCGTTGACCAAGCTGCAGAAGGATGCCCCGCCGCTACCCGCCGCCAAGGTGCACCGGGTGCTCGACGCCCAGCTGGGCACCAAGTGGCGCGAACGGTTCAGCTCGTTCGACGATGCCCCGGTAGCCTCGGCCAGCATCGGCCAGGTCCACAAGGGGGTATGGTCCGACGGCCGTGAGGTGGCGGTCAAGATCCAGTACCCGGGTGCCGACGAGGCACTGCGGGCCGACCTCAAGACCATGCAGCGCCTGGTCAGTGTGTTCAAGCAACTCGCGCCGGGCGCCGACGTGCAAGGCGTGGTGGACGAGTTGATCGAGCGCACCGAGATGGAACTGGACTACCGGCTGGAGGCCGAGAACCAGCGTGCCTTCGCCAAGGCGTATCAGAACCACCCCCACTTCGCGGTGCCGCGCATCGTGGCCAGCGCACCGAAGGTGGTGATCCAGGAGTGGATGCAGGGCACCCCGATGGCCGAGATCATCCGGCACGGCACCGTCGAGCAGCGCGACCTGATCGGCACCCGGCTGCTCGAGCTCACCTTCGATGCGCCGCGCCGGCTGGGGATGCTGCACGGCGACGCCCACCCGGGCAACTTCATGCTGCTTCCCGATGGCCGAATGGGTGTGATCGACTTCGGCGCGGTTGCCGCGCTGCCCGGCGGCTTGCCGATCGAGCTCGGGATGAGCATCCGGCTGGCTCGCGACAAGAACTACGACATGCTGTTGCCGACGATGGAGAAGGCCGGCTTCATCCAGAAGGGCCAGCAGGTGTCGGTGCGCGACATCGACGACATGCTGCGCCAGTACGTCGAACCGGTCGAGGTCGAGGTCTTCCACTACACGCGTAAGTGGCTGCAGAAGATGTCCGCCGTCGAGATCGATCGCTCGGTGTCGCAGATCCGGACGGTCCGGCAGATGGACCTGCCAGCCAAGCTGGTCATCCCGATGCGGGTGATCCTGTCGGTGTCCGCGATCCTGTGCCAGCTGGATGCGCACGTGGCGATCAAGGCGCTGTCCGAAGAACTGGTCCCCGGCTTCGCCGAGCCAGACACCGCGGTCATCTCAGAACCGGCGCCCTAGGCGGCGGCTCCGTCCTCCCGGCGGCCTTTGCGGGGACGTCCGCGCGGTCGTTTGAAGCTCAGGACCGAACCGCGGTCGATGATTTCGCCGCCCCACACACCCCAGGGTTCGGCCCGTTCCAACGCCGCCGCCAGACACTCGCGCCGGACCGGGCAGCTCGTGCACAGCGTCTTGGCGCGCTCGAGATCGGCTGGGGCGTCGGCGAACCACAGGTCGGGATCGCCGACATGACACGGCAGGGCCTGTCTGGGGACTGTCGCTGCCGACATGTCCTACCACCTACTTCCTGGTCTGGATTGCTGTCCTTAGTGGTGATCCGGACCAGGTCGACAGTTGTCGACCCAATAACTATGGCCACGGATCCTGGTGACTTCGGGTCCGTGGCCATCTGGGAGAAAACCGGGCTGGGTGCTTACCTTGCCTTCGGTGGGCCCCCGACTACTACGGACGCGTCGGTCACGGCGGCGCGATGCTTAAGCGCGGCCGCCCCGGCGGCGTGTGCGGCATGGAAGGCACCCGCGGACATCACCGCGCGGGCCACGCCTACACCGAACGCGTCGCTGATCATCGTGGCCACCTTCCTTCTTCCGTAGTGCCGAGTTGCGGTTTCGAGGGTAAACGGTCACCGCCGCCGACCACAACCGATTTTGTGACCTGCGGGTTTAGCGGTCAGCGGCCGCGCACCAGCTCCAGCACGTCGGGGCCGTACTGTTCCAGCTTTCGGGAGCCGATGCCGGGAATCGCGATCAGCGCCTCGTCGTCGTCGGGCCGCAGCTCGGCGATGGCGATGAGCGTGTTGTCGGTGAACACGACGTAGGCGGGCACCTTCTGCTCCTTAGCCACATCCAGCCGCCATGCCTTGAGCCGCAGCAACAGATCCTCGTCGATGTCGGCCGCGCAGGTCTCGCAGCGGCGCAGCATGATGGCCGCCGGGGTGGTCAGGTTGTTGTTGCAGATCCGGCAGCGGGTCGCGGTGCCCCGATTGCGCCGAGGTTTGTTCGGCGCCGCGTCGGCCCGCGCCTGGGGTGCGATGCCGTTGAGGAACCGCGACGGCTTGCGGTTCTGCCGCCCACCCGGGCTGCGGGCCAGTGCCCAGCTGAGGGCCAAATGCGTTCTGGCCCTGGTGATTCCGACGTAGAGCAGTCGCCGCTCCTCCTCGACTGCTTCACTCTCGGCGCCGTGCGCCAACGCGTGCGAGATGGGCAGTGTGCCGTCGGCCAACCCGACCAGGAACACCGCATCCCATTCGAGGCCCTTGGCGGCGTGCAGCGAGGCCAGTGCGACACCCTGCACCACCGGTGGGTGCCGGGCATCGGCGCGAGACCGGAGTTCGGACAGTAAACCCGCGAAGTCAAGTTGCGGACGTTGCGCCACTTCGTCGTCCACCAACTCGGCCAGCGCGCTCAGCGCTTCCCAGCGCTCCCGCGCCCGGGCGCCGACCGGCTCTTCGGCCGTCAGCCCCAGCGGTTCCAGCACCGCACGCACCACGTCGGGCAGTGGGCTTTCCAGGGGCTCGGCGCCGGTGCGCTCAGCGGCCCGGTGCAGCGCCACCAGGGCCTGCTTGATCTCCTGGCGGTTGAAGAATCCCTCGCCGCCGCGAACCTGATAGGCGATGCCGGCCTCGGTCAGCGCCTCCTCGTAAATCTCCGACTGCGCGTTGACTCGGTACAGCACCGCGATCTCGGAGGGCGGGGTGCCGGCTTCGATGAGCCGCTTGATCGACGTCGCGATCGCGGCGGCC
>NZ_LZKU01000177.1 GCF_001672975.1 Mycobacterium sp. 1465703.0 | reverse complement strand
GTTCACGAAGTTCGGGCTGCCCAGTTCGCTGTCCGCGGATACCAAGAAGGTTCGTACATGACGAATTCCGCCGTTGCCCAGGTCACGCCCGTGCCGGGCAAGCCGGTACTGCTACTGAGCGCGTTTGACCTCGCCGACCTGGGCTATGCCGTCGAGGAATTCTTCGTCTCCGCAACGGCGGAATTCGTCATGTACGAACCTTCTTGGTATCCGCGGACAGCGAACTGGGCAGCCCGAACTTCGTGAACAGGGAGTCGTCGAGGAAGGCCACTACATGGGAAACCTTGCCGCCCTGCACATCCAGCACATGCAACTGAAACGGAACATGCACGTCACCGGCGCGCATGTACATCGCCGCGGCGAGCTGGCCGTTGGCGACCAGCGGCAGCATGCGCATGTCTCCGCTTCCCTCCGCCGGGCACTGTTGATGAATCAGCGTGACGATGGACCGCGCACCCTGATACCAGCCGGTGTACGGCGGCATCTCCCAGATCGCCTCCGCGGTGAACAGATCCACCAGCGCATCGATGTCGTAGGTTTCGAACGCGGCGATATAACGGGCCAGCAGGTCCTGGGCCTCCGCCGAATCCGGTTCCGCCGGTTGGTCTTCGGCGCTGGGCGCGACGGCGTCCAGCTGGGACCGGGCCCGCTGCAGCAAGCTGTTGACGGCGGTCGTGGTGGCGCCGACCGCGTCGGCAACCTCGGCGGAGCGCCACTGCAGCACATCGCGCAGCAGCAGCACCGCCCGTTGCCGGGGCGGCAGGTGTTGCAGCGCAGCCACGAACGCCAACCGCACCGACTCACGTGACCCGACGATGACCGACGGGTCGGCCGGGTGCTCGGTCAACTCCGGCAGCGGCTCGAGCCAGGGCACTTCGCGTCGCTCCACCAATTCGGCGGTCGGGTCCGAACTGGGGGCGCCCAGACCCACGGGCAACGGTCGGCGCTGGCGCCCCTCCAGCGCGGTTAGACAGGTGTTGGTGGCGATGCGATGCAGCCAGGTCCGCATCGAGGACTTGCCTTCGAAACGGTCGTAGGCCTTCCAGGCCCGCAGCAGGGTCTCCTGCACCAGATCCTCCGCGTCATGCAGCGACCCGGTCATCCGGTAGCAGTGCGCCAGCAGTTCGCGCCGATACGGTTCGGCATGCGCCGAGAAATCGGTGTCCGCCTCCGGGGTGGGCGCCGAGTATTCCGCCGGGTGGGGGTGCCACCCGCCAGCGGGGAAGCTCATCCGCATGAGCCTACGCAGTGTCTGCGGGCATGGCCTAGATCAGCAGCCATTACGCTGCCCGTAATGACTAGGACCTCCAAGTGAACCGCACCGAACGCAGTTTCGACGGGTTCGGTGGTGTGCGCATCGTTTACGACGTCTGGACGCCCGACACCGCCCCGCGAGCGGTCCTGGTGCTGTCACACGGGCTCGGCGAGTACGCGCGCCGCTACGACCACGTCGCCCAGCGCTTCGGGGAGGCGGGGCTGGTCACTTATGCGCTGGACCATCGCGGGCACGGCCGCTCCGGCGGTAAGCGAGTGCTGGTGCGCGACATCCACGAGTACACCAGTGACTTCGACACCCTGATCGGCATCGCCACCCGGGAACACCACGGTCTCAAGTGCGTGGTGCTAGGGCACAGCATGGGCGGCGGGATCGTGTTCGCCTACGGCGTCGAACGGCCGGATAACTACGACCTGATGGTGTTGTCGGGTCCCGCGGTCGCCGCCCAGGAACAGGTGTCGCCGCTGCTGGCGCTGGCCGCCAAGGTGCTCGGTGCGATCGTGCCCGGGCTGCCGGCGCAAGAACTCGACGTCGACGCCATCTCCCGGGACCCCGCGGTGGTGGCCGCGTACAAAGACGATCCGCTGGTGTACCACGGCAAGGTGCCTGCCGGCATCGGTCGCGCGTTGCTGCAGGTCGGCGAGACCATGCCGCAACGCGCACCGGCCCTGACGGCGCCGCTGCTGGTGGTGCACGGGGAGCAGGACCGGTTGATTCCGGTCGCCGGCAGCCGTCGCCTCGTCGAATGCGTGGGGTCCACCGACGTTGAATTGAAGGTGTACCCGGGGCTTTACCACGAGGTATTCAACGAGCCTGAGCGCGAGCAGGTGCTCGACGATGTGGTCTCCTGGATCACCGCTCGGCTGTGAGGCCGGGGTGTCGGCCCGCTCCCGTAGTTTGGCGCTATGACTGACGACAAGATGCTGGCGCGCATCGCCGCTCTGCTGCGTCAGGCCGAAGGCACCGACAACGCCCACGAAGCCGATGCGTTCATGTCCGCCGCGCAGCGGCTCGCGACGGCCGCGTCCATCGACCTCGCGGTGGCGCGTTCCCACTCGGCCCAGCGTTCGGCCGCGCAGACCCCGACGCAGCGCACCATCACCATCGGCGCGGCCGGCACCAAAGGGTTACGGACCTACGTGCAGTTGTTCGTCCTGATCGCGGCGGCCAACGACGTGCGCTGCGACGTGGCGTCGAATTCCACGTTCGTGTACGCCTACGGCTTCGTCGAAGACATCGATACCAGCCATGCCCTGTATGCCAGCCTGGTCGTGCAGATGGTGCGCGCGTCCGATGCCTACCTGGCCTCGGGTGCGCACCGCCCGACGCCGACGATCACCGCCAGGCTCAACTTTCAGCTGGCGTTCGGGGCGCGCGTCGGCCAGCGGCTGGCAGAGGCCCGCGACCAGGCACGGCAGGAAGCCACCAAAGACCGTCGGCGTTCGCCGGGTACCGCTATTGCCTTGCGGGACAAGGAGGTCGAGTTGGTGGACTATTACCGCGGTGCGTCGAAGGCACGTGGCACCTGGCAAGCCAGCCGGGCCACGGCCGGGTATTCGTCGGCGGCACGGCGTGCCGGTGACCGGGCCGGCAAGCGCGCGCGGCTCGGCAACAGCCCCGAGCTGCCCGGGGCGCGGAGCGCGCTGAGCGGGTGACTGCGGGGAACTCCCCACCGCGGGATTCTCAACGCTCCAAGGTTTATGCGGCTGAGGAGTTCGTCCGGACGCTGTTCGACCGTGCCGCCCAGCACGGCTCACCGCTCATCGACTTCTTCGGCACACAGTTGACGCTGCCACCGGAGGGACGATTCGGTTCGGTGGACTCCGCGCAGCGCTATGTCGACGATGTGCTTGCGCTGCCGGCGGTGCGGAAACGGTGGCCGGGGGTGTCGTCGTTGCGGGTGCGTGCGCGGCGTGCCGCCACCGCCGCGCACTACGAAAACCGCGACGGCACAGGCGTTATCGCGGTACCCGATCGTGACACCGCCGACTGGGCGTTGCGCGAGCTGGTGGTGCTGCACGAAGTGGCGCATCATTTGTGCCAGGCCGAGCCACCGCACGGCCCCGAGTTCGTTGCGACGATTTGCGAGTTGACGGAGCTGGTGATGGGACCGGAACTGGGGCACGTGCTGCGCGTCGTCTACGCCAAAGAGGGCGTGCGGTGAGCGGACATCCCGATCCGGACGCGCGGGCGCGCGAGGTCGAAGCCCAGATGACCGACGACGAGCGGTTTTCGCTGCTGGTCTCGGTGATGGGGGCCGGCGACATGTGGCCGGTGCGCGACCAGCGCATCCCCGCCGACGCGCCGATGAGTGCGGGATACGTGCCGGGGGTTCCGCGGCTCGGTGTGCCGGCGCTGCTGATGAGCGATGCCGGTCTGGGCGTCACCAACCCCGGCTACCGTCCGGGCGACACGGCCACCGCGCTGCCCGCCGGACTGGCGCTGGCCGCCAGCTTCAACCCGCCGCTGGCCCGGGCCGCGGGTGAAGTGATCGGCCGCGAAGCCCGCAGCCGCGGATTCAACGTGCAGCTTGCCGGGGCGATGAACCTGGCACGCGATCCCCGCAACGGCCGCAATTTCGAATACCATTCCGAGGACCCGCTTTTGACCGCCATGATGGTCGCCCAGTCGATCGCCGGCATCCAGCGCCACGGCGTCATCTCGACGGTCAAGCATTTCTCGCTGAACTGCAACGAAACCAATCGGCACTTCCTGAACGCAGTCATCGATCCCGATGCGCACCGCGAAGCCGATTTGCTCGCCTTCGAATTGACGATCGAGCGCTCGCAACCCGGCGCCGTGATGACCGCCTACAACAAAGTCAATGGTGACTACGCCGCGGCGAACACCGTCTTGCTCAACGACGTACTGAAAAACGCCTGGGATTACCGGGGGTGGGTGATGTCGGACTGGGGCGCCACACCGAGTTGGGAGTGCGCGCTGGCCGGCCTCGATCAAGAGTGCGGCGCCCAGATCGACGCGCTGCTGTGGCAGGCCGAGTCGTTCGGCGCACCGCTGCGCGAGGCATACGCCGACGGCAGGCTGCCCAAGGAGCGCCTGTCGGACATGGTCCGCCGGATCCTGCGATCCATTTTCGCTATCGGCGCCGACCGCACCGATACCGCATCGGCGCCGGACCTGGCCGCGCACAACGACGTTGCGTTGCGCGTAGCGCGGGAAGGAATCGTGCTGCTGACCAATCGGGGGCTGCTGCCGTTGGCGCCCGCTTCGAGCGCGCGCATCGCCGTGATCGGCGGGTACGCCCAGGTGGGCGTGGCGGCCGGTTTCGGTTCGAGCACCGTGGTCCCCTCGGGTGGTTATGCGGGTGTGGTGCCGATCGGCGGCTCGGGGCTGGAGGCCGGGCTGCGCAATCTGTATCTGCTGGGGCCAAGTCCGCTGGAAGAGCTGCGAAAACAGCTGCCGCACGCGCACATTGAGTTCGACCCCGGCATCAGTCCGGCCGAAGCGGCGCGGGCGGCGCAAGGCGCCGACATCGCGATCGTGTTCGCGGTGCGCGCGGAGGGGGAGGGCTTCGACACCGTCGACCTGTCGCTGCCGTGGGGTCAAGACGAGCTGATCACCGCTGTGGCGGGCGCCAACCCGGACACCGTGGTGGTGCTGGAGACGGGCAACCCGGTATCGATGCCATGGCGTGACTCGGTGAACGCCGTTGTGCAGGCGTGGTTTCCTGGGCAAGCCGGAGCGCGCGCCATCGCTGAGGTGCTCAGCGGGACGGTGAATCCCTCGGGCCGGCTGCCGATCACCTTTCCCGTCGACCTCGCCCAAACGCCGCGTCCTGCGCTGCCTGGTGGCGGCGAACCGTGGGGGACACCGAGCACGATCGACTATGTCGAAGGAGCCGACGTCGGCTACCGGTGGTTCGCCAAGTGTGGCCATGACCCGCTGTTCGCGTTCGGTCATGGGTTGTCCTACACCAGGTTTGACCACCGTGACCTGGAGATCAGTGGCGAAGACACCATTACCGCGACGTTCAGCGTCGTCAACATCGGCGACCGCGCCGGGGCGGACGTACCGCAGCTCTACCTGACAGCAGCCGCCGGCGCACCGTGCCTGCGGCTGCTGGGATTCGAGCGGGTGGAGCTGGAGCCGGGCGCAACCCGGCGGGTGACGATCCAGGCGGATCCGCGCCTGCTCGCCCGCTACGACGGCAGCGTCGGCAGCTGGCGGATCGATCCCGGCGCCTATACGGCGGCGGTAAGTGCCTCGGCCGTCACCATGCGGCGGGAAGCCACGGTCGAGCTGACGGGTCGTACGTTCGGGCGATGATCAACCCCGGGTGACGCCCGAACGAAACGACCGGTCCGACCGGCTACTTGACCGGGGTCAGCGCGTCGCCGCAGGTGCAGCGGTACGGCTCGCCCGAACCCGAGCAGTGGCAGGGGACCTCGATGCGGACGCGACAGCCGCAGCCTTTGTGACCGCACGTCAGCATGGTTCCGGCCTCATAAGTTGCCATTTAAATCACCCTTTTCTCTGTGTTGTGAGGTATGCGGCGCGGGTGGTCCGCACCCTCACTATATACCCCCCATGGGTATACGATAACCGACCGCGACCGGTTGGATACGAATCCGGTCGTCCGTCCCGACATCGTCGGGTGCGGCTAGCGTGGGCGCCATGACCGAGAAACCAAGCCCCAAAGACGTCGACGCATTCTTGGACAGCACAGTGGTTGACGGTGATCCGTCACTGATCGCGGCCTTGGAGGCCAGTAGCGCGGCGGGGTTGCCGCCGATTGCCGTCTCGGTGCAGCAAGGGAAATTCTTGAGCCTGCTCGCCGGTGCCATCGGTGCGCGCAGCATCCTCGAACTCGGCACGCTGGGTGGTTTCAGCACGATCTGGCTGGCGCGCGGCGCCGGCCCGCAGGGCCGGGTGGTGACGCTGGAATACGAGCCCAAGCACGCCGACGTGGCGCGGGGCAACCTGGAGCGGGCCGGCCTGGCCGATCGGGTGCAGGTAATCGTCGGGGCCGCACTGGATACCCTGCCGACGGTGACGGGTCCGTTCGATCTGATCTTCATCGATGCCGACAAAGAGAACTACCCCGCGTATCTGGAATGGGCCGTGCGGCTGGCCCGCCCCGGCGCGGTCATCGTGGTGGACAACGTGATTCGGCAGGGACAGATCCTTGAACCGCAGGCCGACGCTCAAGCCCAAGCGGTGCGCCAAACGCTGCACGCGATGGGTGAGCACCCGCGATTGGACACGGCGGTGATCCAGACCGTCGGCGCCAAACACTGGGACGGCTTCGCGTTGGCGTTGGTGCGATAGCCGTCAGCGCGGGACCAGACTCCCGACGGCCTGCTCGGCCGAGGTGAGTTCGTTGATGCGCAAGGCGGTTTCGCCGGCGTATAGGGCGGCGCTGTCCAGCCAGGAATCGGGTACGCCGGCCACCGGCGCCATCGGTGTGAAGATCGGAAGGGCCGGCGACTGCAGACGCATCAGCGGTCGCGCGTCGAAATAGCCCAGCGCCGACAGCGGGCGGCTGGCCGCATTCAGGGCGGCCGGCAAGGTTTTGGCCTTCCCGTCGTCGCGGCACCACCGGCGGGTGGCGGCGTTGGGTACCACGCGGTGGCGCAGCGGCCAGCTCACGCCGAATAGGTTGGTTTCTATTGTCCTGTCCGCCCGCATGATTCGCCGCTGGTACTCGTGGCTCGCATTGGCCTCGTGGGTCAACAAAAATCGCGTGCCGGCGATGACACCGTCGGCGCCCGCGGCCAGCGCGGCGCGAGTGTCGGTTGCGGTGGCGATTCCGCCGGCCACGAACACTGGACGGCCCTCGGCCGCGCCGAGGGCGAGCGGCACAAACTGCAGGGCCGGCATGGTTCCGACCAGGTGGCCGCCGGCCTCGCGGCCCTGAGCGATCAAACCGTCGGCGCCCCAGGCGATCGCGGCGCGGGCCTGCGCTTCGGTGCCTACCATGACGAAGACGAAGATCCCCGCGTCGCGCAGGTGCTCGACCAGTCCCCGCTTTTCGCCGAACGCCAACACGATGACGTCCACCCGGGCGTCGACGCAGACCGTGACGTGGCGACGACCAACGAAGGGCATCAACAGGTTTACCGCAACGGTGCGGCCCGGCGCCTGTTCGCGCACCTGATCGATCGAGGTGCTCAGCTGCCGGGGTGTGTCAATGCCCAGCGTTCCCAGTCCACCCGCCCGGGCGACCGCGGCCGCCAGTGCGGCGCCAGCCAGTCCGCCGCCCATACCGGCCTGCCCAATAGGGACGTCGAGGTGCAGCCGGTCCGCGATGTCCATGACTCAAGACGCTACGCCGGTCGGTCGAAACGGCCGCCTGCAGAGGCGTCAATTTTCGTTGCTGGCGTATGGCGGACCGGCGTAATCTTGACGCCAGATGGATGGGTGCAGCCAGGCTCAAAAGGCTTGCTGCATAACAGAAAGGTCACAAAATGAGTACAGTCCATTCATCAATCGATCACCACCCCGATTTGTTGGCTCTTCGCGCACGCTATGAGCGCGTTGCCGAGTCGATGAGTGCACATGTCACGTTCGGTCTGGCGCTGCTGACGGGCCTGTATGTGGCCGCGTCACCGTGGATCGTCGGATTCAGCGCGACGCAATCGCTTGCCACGTCGGATTTGATCGTCGGCATCGCGGTGGCGTTCTTGTCGTACGGGTTCGCCACGACGCTGGATCGCGCGCACGGTTTGACCTGGACGTTGCCGGTGCTCGGCCTGTGGGTCATCGTCTCGACGTGGATCCTGCCGGGCGTCACGTTGACCAGCGGCATGACCTGGTCGAATGTCGTCGCAGGCGTGTTGTTGGCCTTTCTGGGCTTCAACGCGACCTACTTCGGCATGCGCACCCGCGCCGCGGGCACGCCCGCGTAGATCCGAACTTGGTTAGGCCAGAAGGCAATTCGCTGTCCCGGGCCGAATCGTGCCGGTCCGGGACCGCGATCAACCGCAGACCGCGCCGATGGCGGCCGAGCTGACCAGCTTCACGTACTTGGCCAGCACGCCGGTCTTGTAGCGCGGCTCCGGCGGAGTGAAATCCTTTCGCCGACTGTCGAATTCGGCCGGATCGGTCAGCACGTCGAGAACATGGTTGGCCACGTCCAGGCGGATCCGGTCACCGTCGCGCAGAAAAGCGATCGGTCCGCCGTCGACCGCCTCGGGCGCGATGTGGCCGACGCACAGGCCGGTCGTCCCGCCGGAGAACCGGCCGTCGGTCAGCAGCAGCACGTCTTTGCCCAGTCCGGCACCCTTGATGGCGCCGGTGATGGCCAGCATCTCCCGCATTCCGGGGCCACCCTTGGGGCCTTCGTAGCGGATCACCACGGCGTCACCCTTGGTGATGGTGCCGTCCTCCAGGGCGTCCAGTGCGGCCCGCTCGCCGTCGAAAACCCTTGCGGTGCCTTCGAAGACATCGGAGTCAAAACCGGCCGACTTGACCACCGCGCCTTCGGGCGCCAGTGATCCGCGCAGGATGGTGATCCCGCCGGTCGGGTGAATCGGATTGCTCAGCGCACGCAGCACCTTGCCGTCCGGGTCGGGCGGGGCGATCGCGGCCAGGTTCTCGGCCACGGTCGCCCCGGTCACCGTCAGGCAGTCGCCCCGCAGCAGTCCGGCATTCAGCAGCGCCTTCATCACCACCGGCACGCCGCCGATGTGGTCGACGTGCGACATGACGTGGCGGCCGAACGGCTTGACGTCGGCCAGGTGTGGCACCTTCGACCCGATTCGGCTGAAGTCGTCGAGCGACAGCGCGACGCCGGCCTCGTGGGCGATGGCCAGCAGGTGCAGCACCGCATTGGTGGAGCCACCGAACGCCATGACCACCGCGATCGCGTTCTCGAACGCCTCCTTGGTGAGGATGTCGCGGGCGGTGATGCCGCGCCGCAGCAATTCGACGACGGCCGCACCGCTGCGCCGCGCGAACCCGTCACGGCGCCGGTCGGTGGCGGGCGGCGCGGCACTGCCCGGCAACGACATCCCGAGCGCCTCGGCGGCGCTGGCCATCGTGTTGGCCGTGTACATGCCGCCGCACGCGCCTTCACCGGGACAGATCGCGCGCTCGATGGCGTCGACGTCCTCGCGGGGGATCAGGCCGCGGACGCAGGCGCCGACGGCTTCGAACGCGTCGATGATGGTGACTTCGCGCTCGCTGCCGTCGGAAAGCTTCGCGACGCCGGGCAGGATCGAGCCCGCATAGAGGAACACCGACGCCAGGTCCAGCCGTGCGGCGGCCATCAGCATCCCCGGCAGCGACTTGTCACAGCCGGCCAGCAGCACCGAGCCGTCCAGGCGCTCGGCCTGCATCACCGTTTCGACACTGTCGGCGATCACTTCGCGCGAGACCAGCGAGAAGTGCATCCCCTCGTGGCCCATCGAAATGCCGTCGGACACCGAGATGGTGCCGAACTCGAGCGGATATCCGCCGGCCGAGAACACGCCTTCCTTGACCGCCTTGGCGAGGCGGTCCAGCGAGAGATTGCACGGGGTGATCTCGTTCCAGGACGACGCGACCCCGATCTGCGGCTTGGCGAAGTCGTCGTCTCCCATGCCTACGGCCCGCAGCATGCCCCGGGCGGCGGCCTTTTCCAGGCCGTCGGTGACGTCACGACTACGCGGCTTGATGTCGGCGCTTGAAGCCGAATCGGTGGTGGGCATTGTTCAAGTATGCGCTGGCCAGTCGCGATGGCCGCTTCCGGGGTTATACCCCGATGGGGTATAAGCTGGAATCGGCGTCATGCGGCCGCAGCGCCGGCGAATCGGCAGGGGTGAAAAATGACGAACGAGCACGGGTACTCGCAGCAGAAGGACAACTACGCCAAGCGGCTGCGGCGCATCGAGGGCCAGGTACGTGGCATCGCCCGGATGATCGAGGAAGACAAGTACTGCATCGACGTCCTCACCCAGGTCAGCGCCGTCAACAGCGCGCTGCGTTCGGTCGCGCTGAATTTGCTCGACGAACACCTGAGCCACTGCGTCACCCGTGCCGTTGCCGACGGGGGAGACGACGCCGACGAGAAGCTCGCCGAGGCCTCGGCCGCAATCGCGCGCCTGGTTCGTTCCTGATTGGTGACGGAGTTGAGACCTGTCTTGCGGCCCTGATTGAGGGGGAGGCGTAGTTGCGGTCCGTACGGTAAGGCAGTGTGATCGCATTAGGCACGACAACCCAGGAACTGGGGAGCCCGGCCGATACCGACGCCATGACTGCCGAAACCAACGTTGCCGCGCGAACGTGGACGCCACGGGTCGCAGCGCAGTTGGCTGTGCTGGCCGCGGCGGCCTTCACCTACGTCACCGCTGAGATTCTGCCGGTCGGAGCGCTGCCGGCCATCGCTCGCGACCTGCACGTCAGCTTGTTCGCGGTGGGCACCCTGCTGACCTGGTATGCCTTCGTGGCGGCCCTGACAACGTTTCCGCTGGTGCGCTGGACGGCGCATTGGCCGCGTCGGCGTGCTCTGATGCTCAGCCTGACCTGCCTGACCGCCTCGCAGGTCATCTCGGCGCTGTCACCCAATCTCGCGGTGCTGGCCACCGGCCGGGTGCTCTGCGCGATCACCCACGGCCTGCTCTGGGCGGTCATTGCACCGATTGCGACCCGGCTGGTGCCACCCAGCCACGCCGGACGCGCCACCATGTCGATCTACGTCGGAACCAGCCTGGCGCTGGTCGTGGGCAGCCCGCTGACCGCGGCCCTCAGCTTGATGTGGGGCTGGCGGCTGGCCGTCGTGTGCGTCACCGTGGCGGCCGCCGTCGTCACGGTCGCGGCCCGGGTGATGCTGCCGGAGATGGTGCTCACCTCCGACCAGCTCGCCCACGTAGGGCCGCGGTCGCGCCACCACCGCAACCCCCGGCTGATCATGGTGAGCGTCCTGGCGATGATCGCGGTCACCGGCCATTTCGTGTCCTACACGTTCATCGTCGAGCTCATCCGCAACGTCGTCGGGGTGCGCGGGCCGAACCTGGCCTGGGTGCTGGCCGCCTACGGACTCGCCGGCCTGCTGTCATTGCCGCTGGTGGCGCGGCCGCTGGACCACCGGCCCAAGGGCGCCATCATCCTGTGCATGACGGGGCTGACGGCGGCCTTCGTGGTGCTGACCGCCCTGGCGGTGGGTGGCCGGACCGGCGTGGCCACCGCGCTGATCGGGACCGCCGCCATCGTGCTGTGGGGGGCCATGGCCACCGCCGTCTCGCCGATGATGCAGTCCGCCGCCATGCGCAACGGGGTCGACGACCCCGACGGGGCATCGGGGCTCTACGTGACCGCCTTCCAGGTCGGCATCATGGCCGGATCGCTGGTCGGTGGCCTGCTCTACGAGCGCAGCGTCACGTTGATGCTGACCGCGTCGGCGGCCTTGATGGCCGTGGCGCTGGTCGGCATCGCGGCCAACCGGCGGATGCTGGACGTTGCTCCGACAAGCTCACCTGATTCATAGCAGCCCAGGTCAGACGCAGATCACCGCCCTTTTCCAGGCGTGGCCAGGCGTCGGTGAAGGTAGCTGGCGTGCGCTCTATGCGACACTGTGTCGAGTCGACGAGTGGAGGTATGCATATGTCGGGCTGGACGAGGGGAAAGCTCTTCGCCGCTCTTAACGCCACCGGCTTGGCGTCTGTCGTGGCTTTGGCGCTTGTGCTGAGTGCGGCTCCCGCATCGGCGGATCCGGATCCGGCTCCCGCCGACCCGGGCGCGGTCGCGGCCCCGCCCGCACC
>NZ_LZKU01000176.1 GCF_001672975.1 Mycobacterium sp. 1465703.0 | reverse complement strand
CCGCACCGAAAGACCAGCACCCAACGACTTATTCATCGCGGCCACCAACCGCATCGCCGACAACGAATCCCCACCCAGGTCGAAGAACGAGTCATCCACCCCAACCCGCTGCACACCCAGCACCTGAGCGAACACCCCCGCCAACACCTCCTCGACCGGGGTGCCCGCAGCGCGAAAACGGTTGACGTCCTTATAGTCCGGGGCCGGCAGCGCGCGCTTGTCCAGCTTGCCGTTGACCGTCACCGGCAACTCGTCAAGCACCACCACCGCGGCCGGCACCATATAGGCCGGTAACCGCTCCGCCAACGCCGCGCGCACCACGACCGGATCAGCGGTCCCGGTGATATAGCCCACCAGGCGCTTATCGCCGGGGCGGTCCTCGCGGGCCACCACCACCGCCTGCTCAACCCCCGCCACACCGCTTAACGCGGACTGGACTTCGCCCAGCTCGATGCGATATCCGCGGATCTTGACCTGCTCATCGGCACGCCCCAGATACTCCAACTGCCCATCAGCACACCACCGCACCAGGTCTCCGGTGCGATACATCCGTTGTCCCGCACTCCCGAACGGACACGCCACAAACCGCGACCCGGTCAACCCCGCCCGGCCCACATACCCCACACCGACGCCTCGACCGGCCACATACAACTCCCCCACCACACCCACCGGCACCGGACGCAACCACCCATCCAGCACAAAAAAACCCAGATGCGCCAACGGCACCCCGACCGGACTGGCACTGCTCTCCACATCGCGGTCCACGATCTCGCGGAACGACGCATGCACCGTCGTCTCAGTGGTGCCATACATATTGATCAGCCGCGGCAAACCCGGGTGACGGTCCAACCACCCGCTAAGGCGCTGAACTTCCAATGCCTCACCGGCGAAAATCACCGTCTCAAGTTTGAGCTGATCAGCCAGCTCCGGTGCCATCGCATCGGCGGTTTGCAGCGCATAAAACGCCGACGGCGTCGGGCGGGGTTGACCGGGTCGCGGTTTGTGGCGTGTCCGTTCGGTGGGGACGGGGCGCGGATGTATCGCACCGGAGACCTGGTGCGGTGGCGTGCTGATGGGCAGTTGGAGTATTTGGGGCGTGCCGATGAGCAGGTCAAGATCCGCGGATATCGCATCGAGCTGGGCGAGATCCAGTCCGCGTTAAGCGGTGTGGCGGGGGTTGAGCAGGCGGTGGTGGTGGCCCGCGAGGACCGCCCCGGCGATAAGCGCCTGGTGGGCTATATCACCGGGACCGCCGATCCCAGCGTGGCACGCGCGGCGTTGGCGGAGCGGTTACCGGCGTATATGGTGCCGGCCGCGGTGGTGGTGCTGGACGAGTTGCCGTTGACGGTCAACGGCAAGCTGGACAAGCGCGCGCTGCCGGCCCCGGACTATAAGGACGTCAACCGTTTTCGCGCTGCGGGCACCCCGGTCGAGGAGGTGTTGGCGGGGGTGTTCGCTCAGGTGCTGGGTGTGCAGCGGGTTGGGATGGATGACTCGTTCTTCGACCTGGGTGGGGATTCGTTGTCGGCGATGCGGTTGGTGGCCGCGATGAATAAGTCGTTGGGTGCTGGTCTTTCGGTGCGG
>NZ_LZKU01000175.1 GCF_001672975.1 Mycobacterium sp. 1465703.0 | reverse complement strand
ATGGTGCTGTTGAACGCCACCCTGGCGGTGAGCCTCTACGTGCGGGCCATCAACACTCACGGCGTTACCGCGGTGGCCATGCTGTTCGCCGTCATTCCCGCGGTGGCCGGAATGCTGTCGTGGATCATTCTGGACCAGCGTCCCGATGCGGGTATAGCGGTCGGACTGGTCCTGGGCGGGCTCGCATGCTGGATGAACACCCGAGCGTCCAGCCGATCTGCGACGAAAAGCACAGCCACCGCGGTAACGCCGCAGGTCGAGTTACAGTGCGCGCCACGCTGAGATCCCGTACAGACGGGCGCTGCCCATAAGTCCGTCTACCATCCGCTTCATCCGCCGCAGCCGATCTGTGACAATGCACGCTGCGGAATAGTCAACGGAGGCGCGGTGAAGTCTGACAGCGGGCGGTGTACCGGTTCACGGTGGGTAGCGGCGACGGTGGCGCTCGTTGCGTCCACAGCCGTCTTCGCTCGCCCCGCGGTGGCCAGTGCGGATGCGCAGTTGTGTGACCCGGCGGGCGTCGACGCGAATCAAATGTGCCACTTCGATGCGTCCGGCCCGCTTTCGGACATCAGCATGGTGTTTCCCGCCAACTATCCCGATGAGCAGGCGATGCTCGGCTATCTGACGAAGGTCAATGACGACTTCCTCAGCACCCGCGGGTCGTTGAGCACATTGAAATCGCCGACGGCGCTGAAGGTTACCGGCACCCGATACAACTCCGGTCCGCCAGCAACGGGTACGCAGTCGGTGGTTACCGAGGTCTACCAGAACCTGGGCGCAGCTCACCCGTTGATTTCGTACAAATCGTTCAACTACAACCTCGCCAATCAACAACCGATCAGCCTCGAGACGTTGTTCCGGCCGGGAACTCAACCGCTGCAGGAAATCTTGCCGATCGTGCAGAAGACCCTGGCCGATCGGTATCGGGCGACTGTGTCGATTCCGCCGGCCACCGGACTGCAGCCGGCGAGTTACCAGAGCTTCGCGATCACCAACGATGCGATTGTGTTTTTCTTCGATCAGAATGCGCTCCAACCGGCGATGGAGGCCACTCAGGTATCGGTGCCGCGCAACGCAATCGCGCCGATGATCAGTCCCGACATTGCGTAGCCGGACGATAGGTCTCTACCGCTGCGGATAGAAACCCCTCAGGTCCAACGGATTCAAGGCAACTCGACCTTGCTGGCCAGCCACCGGCCGTCCATGATCTCGGGTACAACGCTGCTATCGGTCGTGCCTAGCCGGCTCGCCGGCTCCGCAATTTCGGGCGTCCACCGATCGCCCGGACAGCCGCTGCTGCGGCTACGGTGATCTGTATGCCGTCGGCCAGCCGATCGTCCGCAGATCCAGTAAAGCGGCGCCCGAAGGACCGCAAGATCCAGATCGCCCGCGCCGCCACCGACGCATTCAGCGAGCTGGGCTACCACGCGGTCAGTATGGAAAACATCGCCGCGCGGGTCGGAATCTCCGCGGCCGCGCTCTACCGCCATTCACAGGGCAAATACGACCTCTTCCGCGAGGTCTTCTTGGCGTTGGGTCAACAACTGGTCGATGCCACGGCGTTCGCCGATGCGTTGCCCGCCGATGGTGATCCCGAGGAGCAACTCAGCGCACTCACCGGTGCGCTGATCGACGCCACGATCGTCAACCGCACCGCCGGTGGGCTGTATCGGTGGGAGGGCCGATACCTACGCGGCGACGATCAGCGCGCTCTGGCCGAACAGATGAAATTGATCAACCGGCGACTGCAGCGTCCGTTGATCAGACTCCGGCCAAAACTCACCTCGCGACAACGCTGGATCCTGTCGGCGGCCACATTGAGCGTCATCGGCAGTATCACCGATCATCGATCCCGTCTGGGTAATGCCGAGATCCGCGCGGCGCTTACCGACATCGCGAGCGCGGTGCTGCACGCCGACTTGCCAACCCAGCGTGGGCGCGGATCTGAACCGTCGCGAGCAGCGACCCTGACCAGCGCCGCCGGGACTTATGAACTGCTCCTGCACGAATCGATGCGCCTGTTCAACGAGCGCGGCTATCGCGAAACCGGTATGGAAGACATCGCCGCCGCGGTCGGCATACCCGTAGCCAGCATTTACCAATACTTTCCAGGGAAGGCCGCCATTTTGGCGGTCTACTATCGCCGCGCAGCCGACCAACTCTCCGGCGACCTGTCGAGCATCTTGGCCACTAACGCCGACCCGGAACAGGCGCTCGCACAACTCATCGAGGCATACGTCACGCGGTCATTCGCCAATCCCGAATTGGCGTGCGTCTATTACACCGAGCGTCACAATTTGCCCGACACAGATGCGGTGCTGCTGTACAACATTCAGCGCTCCACCGTCGAATCGTGGGCCAGTCTCGCGGTCGCTGCCAGGCCGGAACTCACCCTCGGTCGCGCGCGATACGCCATCCACGCCGCGTTCGCGCTGGCGGTGGACGTCGGGCGACTGGTCTACCCCGACACCAGTGCAGCCGCCAGTCTCACGGTGCGCCGGCTGATGGAAGTCACGGTGCTGGGACGACCGGCCGCAGCACCTCGCAATGCGGCTCGGGGCACCCGGCAACGACGCTGACAGAGTCACGAAGTATGGGACGCCCGAAGAATGGATCTCCACTTGCCGGCTGGCCATTTGCCTCGTCGGTGCATCGCGGCGACCCGAACGCCCCTTTCCACCATTGCATCTGCGTATCTGACTGCCGGTGGCTCAGGGGCCCGATAAGCCGTCGTACTACCGAATCGTTCGAACCGCTATTAACATAGGGGCGTCTAGTCTGCACACCGGGATGTGGTGGCGCCAGCACTGTGGCCCGGTGTCGAACCCGGCCGCGACCGCGCGAAAGGCATGCACATGCTCAGCAGGATTCGCACACTCCTGGAGTATCAATTGACCATTGCCGAACTGCTGGGCCTGGCGATCCTGCTGGGGACGCCGTACCTGATCGTCGGCGTGATCTGGTCGAGCACCCACACCCAACATCTGCACGATATGCACGGCGTCGATTTGGTGGTGTCATTTCTCGGGTCGATCGTGTCATGGCCGGTGCTGCTTTTCGCCAACGTCTGCATGACCTAGGGGGCCGCGATGATCAACCGCGGGCCGCTGATCGTCTTCGCAGCCGTGGTGTTGTTGGCCGGGGGCCTCTTCGCGCTGTACTTTCCGGTATTCATCGATGCGTACGACCAGTTCGGCTGGCAAGTCAAGTGCGGCAGCGGCTTCACGACCGACTTGACCCAGGCATCCAGCCCGGGTGCCACGACGGGCAATAACTATGTGGGCCAATGCAATAACGCTCTGATGGTCCGGCGGGTGTGGGCCATTCCCGCAGCGGCGCTCGGCGGACTGACGCTGACCTGGCAGGCGGTGGCGGCAGTCGCTCACGATTACCGGCGACCGGTGTCGACAGGGCGCAAGGTATCGCCGTCCCGGCGCCGCATGGCCTCCGAACAGCACGAAATGCCCTGCCGATAAGCAACCTTCGCTGCGGCCAACCGGCAACAGCCAATTCGGGGATCACCGTGTGCTCTCGTCGGGCAGGTCGCGCCGCGATTGGTGCAGTCCGGGCGCGTCCGGATCCTCGTTCTGGTGCTCGAGTTGTTCCTGCAGCTTGCGCTGCTCCTCGGTCGCTTTCCGCGCGTCCTCGGGTGCGGCTGGCGGGTCGAAGTTGACTTGCTGATCCACCGAGATCTCCTCTGACGTCTGTGATGCCTCTAGCCAGGGTCTCCCGAATCGCGGGCATCGAAACCCGACCGAACGTGTCGATGTCGATCGGCCTGCTCACAGGCGTGAAAGTTCTGCTGACGTCCCTCTTGTTGGGGGGGGGGCTCGTTCCAGAGCGCTGTTAGCCGAGGTGCGCGGACAGTAACCAGGCGCCTATCGACTTGCGGCCGTTGTCCTCATCGCGAATGTCGGCGCCGGCGAAGGCCTCGAAGCCCTCCAGGAAGTTCTCCGGCACGTTGGCGTGGATGCGGGCCGGCCGGATCTCGTCAATCACCCAGTATTTGGAGACCACATCGCGCAGCTCGTCTTCGGTGACCGCATTCACCGGGCCGTCCGTCGGCATTGCGCCGCGGTCGAAGACAAGCACGAAGTACGAGGCTCCCGGCGCGGCGGCCCGCACGATGGACTGCTGATATCCCTCGCGGAGCTCAACGGGCATCGAGTGGAAAAGGGTGCTGTCGACGATGGTTCCGAAGCGGCCGTCATAGCCGGTGAAGGCGCTGATATCCGCGACGTCGAAAGTGGCGGTGGTCAGGCCGCGCCGGGCGGCTTTCTCGGTTGCCAATGCGATGGCCGTGGGCGATTGGTCCAGGCCCACCGTGGTGAACCCGCGCTCGGCCAGGTATAGCGACACCGCCGCCTCGCCGCAACCGGCGTCGAGCACGTCGCCGTGGAACTTGCCGTCCTCGATGAGGGCCGCTATCTCTGGCTGCGGCTCGCCGATGCTCCATGGCGGCCGGTTGCCCTCGCCCATCTCGGGGGCCTCGCCCCGGTAGGCGGCTTCGAACATGTCTTGAGTTGGTTGGGACATGCCACCCTTTATATCAACCACGCTGATATGTGTCAACGAGGCTGATATAAACCGCGGCCGACCGCAATAGCGGTCGACGGCAGCATGGTGCCGAATGTTCAGCAGCGCCGGCAGTGCCCAGCCGGGGGCGTGGTGGATGCCTACTTCAGCGTCGCGGTCAGGTAGCCGGACGCGTCGCCGAACGAGGCCAGCTCGTCATTCGGCACTTCGAACCCGTGGGCGGCATAGGCCTGCTCGGTTGTCCGGATGTCGATCTGCCAACCATGGGCGGCAAGATATTCGGCGGCCGTATTGCGCTCGCCGGTGTAGAACAACTCGGCCAGATTGATTTTGGAGCCGATGCGCTGAGACCGTTCGGTCAGTTTCTGAGCCCAGTCCGAGGGGATTTTGCTCAGGTCCAAGTGCTCAGTCGCGATCCGGCTGCCAGGCGCCGACACCGCGGCGATGTTGTCGAACAAGCGATCTTGCGCTTCGGGCGGCAAGTAAACGAGCAGTCCCTCGGCGCTCCACGCGGTGGGCAGCACAGCATCGAAGCCGGCGTCTTTGAGGGCCGTTGGCCAGTCGTCGCGCAGGTCGATCGAGACCGTGCGGCGCTCGGCGCCGGGCGTGGCGCCCAAGTCGGCCAAAGTCCGCGTCTTGAATTCGATCACCTCGGGCTGGTCGATCTCGTACACGACGGTGCCCGCCGGCCAGGGCAACCGGTAGGCCCTGGTGTCCAACCCGGACGCCAGGATGACCGCTTGCTGAACGCCCGATTCGGTCGCTTGCACAAAGAAGTCGTCGAAGAACCGGGTGCGCACCGTGATCTGCTCCTTCACGGCTTGCCGGTTCAGCAGCGGATCGTCGCTGCTGTCGATCTGGTGGTCGAGCAGCTTGATGAAGGTATCGATGCCCACGGCACGGACGAGTGGGTCGGCCCAGGGGTCGTGGAGGAAAGCGTCGGGGGCCTTGGAGGCGACCGCCCGCTGGGCGGCGACTGCCGTCGCGGTGGCTCCGACGCTGGAGGCCAGATCCCAGGTGTCGTTCTCGGTACGGGCCACGCCCAAACTCCTATCCGCGGCTGCCGCGCAAGTGATTAGTTAGCTCATATAACTGACGCGCTCAACTGTACGCCTCTAGTGGGGAAGGGGGATTTCAGCGAGGTCAGCCGCCGCAGCCGAGGGCCGGGGAATGGATGGGCCGTACCAGGGTGTTCGCTGTAAGTATGGCTGACGAAATCGAGCTGAGCCCAACGGGTTGGGTGCGCGACCAGACCGAAGAGATTTTGAACCGGGGCACCACCGAGGGCGTCGGGGTTTTCGACCGGCCCATCGTGCTGCTGACCATCACCGGAGCGAAGTCGGGCAAGCAACGCTACGTGCCGCTGATGCGGGTCGAGAAGGACGGCCGGTACGTGATCGTCGCGTCGCACGGCGGCGCCCCGGAGCATCCGGTTTGGTACTTCAACCTCAAGGCGAATCCGACGGTGACGCTGCAGGACGGCGACAAGGTTGCCACCTTGACGGCTCGCGAACTCGACGGTGATGAGCGCGCGGAGTGGTGGCAGCGGGCTGTCGAAGCCTTCCCGCCCTACGCCGAATACCAGGCAAAGACAACGCGACAAATCCCTGTCTTCGTGCTGGAGTAACTGCTCCGCGTCCTGCGACTTAGCTGCCCGGGGCGGGTACCTAAAAAATTTGCATTCGATATGCGCTCGGCCCGTCCGGTTGATCGCTTGTGCCCGTCCGCATACTTTCGAACGCATAGGCCAGGCGTGCCCAGCCGGACAATGGCGTTCGAGAAATTTGTAATCGCTTGTGCTAAGCAGTTTTACGCGTTTTTCTGCGTACCGTGACCAGGTGGTTATCTCACGCCCACCGCCAATGACCAAGTCCGGGGAGGTTTAGTGCAACACGCGGAACAGCAAGGCCGTGACCCGGTCGTGGACGGCGCTGCGTCCCGAATTGACTGGATGCGCGCGGCGATCCAGTATGACTTGCCGGCCTCGTTGGTGGTTTTCCTGGTGGCACTTCCGTTGTCGCTCGGGATCGCGATCGCCTCGGACGCACCGGTTCTGGCCGGGCTGATCGCCGCGATAGTCGGGGGAGTCGTCGCCGGATGGATCGGCGGTTCACCGTTGCAGGTGAGCGGCCCGGCGGCGGGGCTTACCGTAGTCGTCGCTGAGCTGGTCTCCGAGTTTGGCTGGGCAATAACCTGTTTCATCACTGTGGTGGCAGGCATCCTGCAAGTCTTATTGGGATTCAGCCGGATAGCCCGGGCGGCCCTGGCAATTTCACCCGTCGTGGTGCACGCCATGCTGGCCGGCATCGGAATTACGATTGCCCTGCAGCAAGTGCACGTATTGCTGGGTGGGGCATCGAAAAGCTCGGCTTGGAGCAATGTCACCGGCCTGCCCGCACAGCTTCTCGGTGCGCACCGGCCAGGGCTTGTTCTGGGGCTACTGGTCATCGCCATTCTGGTTTCCTGGCGCTGGGTTCCGGCGCGAGTGGCCAAGATTCCCGGCCCGCTGGTTGCGATCGTCGTGGTCACGGCGATTTCAGTGATCTTCCCGTTCAACGTATCCCGGATCGTGCTGGAGGGCTCGGTCCTCGAGGCGGTGCGGTTGCCAGAACTGCCGCACGGGAATTGGGGAGCGGTCGCCGTCGCCGTGGTCACCGTCACATTGATCACCAGCGTCCAGAGCCTGCTGACCGCGGTCTCAATCGATCGCATGCACACCGGACCGCGAACCGACTTCAACCGCGAGCTGATTGGCCAAGGCGCGGCGAACATCGTGTCAGGTGCAGTCGGCGGCCTTCCCATCGCCGGCGTCATCGTGCGTAGCGCGGCCAATGTGAATGCCGGAGCCAAGACTCGCGCCTCGACGATCATGCACGGCATCTGGATTCTGCTGTTCGCCGTCCCATTCGCGGGACTGGTGGAAAAGATTCCCACCGCCGCACTTGCCGGACTTCTCATCGTCATCGGGGTTGAGCTGCTGAAGCCCGCGCACATCGAAACCGCTTTGCGCAACGGTGATCTCGTTGTCTACCTAGTGACGGTGGTCTGCGTCGTCTTCCTCAATCTACTGCATGGCGTCATGATCGGACTCGCGCTGGCCGTTGCCGTAACGGGATGGCGGGTGGTGCGGGCCCGGATCGAGGCCAAGCCCGTGGGTGACGGATGGCACGTCGTCGTCGAGGGCGCCTGCACCTTCCTGGCCTTACCCCGGTTGACCGGCGTCCTGGCATCCATTCCCGAACGCACTTCGGTCACCTTCCATCTGCTCACGAATTATCTCGATCATGCGGCGCACCAGGCGATTAGCGATTGGCAACGACGGCATTGCGCGACGGGCGGACAGGTGCATGTTCGGGAATCGCTCGATGCCAGTGAGTCTGATCGTCTGGCCAGCAGTGGGCTCGTGGAATCACTTCTGTCCACAGAGAAGTCGCCGAAGGCCAACCGCCGCAACGTCCACCTGAGACTGGTCGAGGAGTTATCCGCGTCAGGAACCAAGTAGGTCGGCGGCAACCTGTTCCAAGGCGGCCAGGTGCTCGTCGACATTGGCAAAGCCGGCCTTCATGGTGTTCACCGAAAGATGGGTGGCGCCGGCGGCTTTCCACGCATCGATGGTAGCGGCCAGCTTGCCACGGTCATCGGTCCAGCTGACCCGGCCTTCCATTCCAAGGCCCTTCGGGTCGCGGCCCGCCGCCTCGGCCGCTCGGTTCACCTGCTCGAGCGCGTAGTCCAGTCCGGGACCGGGCCCCACCATCGGAAACCAGCCGTCGCCTAGACGACCGGCACGTTCGTAGGCGCGATCGGAGGCAGCCCCGAACCACACCGGTATCGGCCGCTGGGTGGGCAGTGGGGCCAGGCCGGCCCCGGTCACCGTGTGGTACTTGCCATTGAAGGTGACCGACCGCTCGGTCCAGAGCTTGCGCATCACCTCGACCTGCTCCTCGGAGCGTTTGCCGCGGTTGCTGAACGACTCCCCGAGTGCCTCGTACTCAACGGCGTTCCAGCCCAAACCAATTCCAAATCTGAAGCGGCCCCCGGTGAGCACATCGACTTCGGCGGCCTGCTTGGCCGCCAAGACCGTCTGGCGTTGCGGCAAGATGATCACCCCGGTGACGAGTTCCAGTGACGTGACCGCGGCCAGGTAGCCGAACATGACGAACGGCTCATGAAAGGTCGAGTCGATGTCGTAGGGGCCCTGAAACCCTTGATGCACCGTCGGGTCGGCGCCGACGACGTGGTCGTAGGCGAGGATGTGGGTAAACCCCAGTTCCTCGACGCGCCGACCGTATGTGCGGAGGACGGCTGGGTCCGAGCCGAGTTCGGTTTGCGGGAAGACGACTCCAATGCGCATTGGGTGTGCAACCACGCCGCATCAGGTTTACTTCCCGCGAGCCAAAGAACGCGGCGCTGCAAACATTTGAGGGCGGTGTCGCCTCCTCACCTCTCGGCAAGTGGTCGCTCGAGGCGACGGTTCTGGTGTGGTACCCGGGGGGATGGTCGACACCGCCGCGCAAGTCAACCATGGGCGTTGGCGGGATATTCCACTCCGGGATAACAGCGTCCGTAACCGGCTTCCAGCATGATGTAGGCGTGACGGCGAAGAAGGGCAGCGGGGTGTTCAGGGTCGGCGACATGGAGCCGACATTCGACGAAGAGTTGGCCGCGCGCTACGCGATTCCCAAGCTCCCCGACGGCCCTGAACGAGCCCGGTTCCTGGCCGAACGAGCCGCCGACGTGCGCGTGCTGGTGACGTCAGGGTCGCCCGGTGTGGATGCCGATACCATCGCCGCGCTGCCGAACCTTGAGGTCATCGTCAACAACGGGGCCGGAGTGGATCTGATCGATCTAGGGGCGGCGAAACGCCGTGGTATCGGTGTGAGCAACACTCCTGATGTGTTGTCGGACACAGTCGCCGACACCGCGGTGGGGCTGATACTGATGACGCTGCGCCGGTTCGGTGCCGCCGATCGCTACGTGCGCGCCGGTCGATGGGCAAGCGACGGCTCGTTTCCTTACGCCAGGGATGTCAGTGGCCTGCAGGTCGGCATCTTGGGCCTCGGCCGTATCGGCTCGGCAATCGCGACCAGGCTGCTCGGATTTGACTGTGCTATCGCGTATCACAACCGCCACCGCATCGAGGGATCGGCGTTCCGCTATGCCGAGTCGCCGGTGCAGCTCGCCGAGTCGGTCGACGTGCTGGTCATCGCCACCACTGGCGACCGTCACACACACAAACTGGTCGATCGCGCCGTCCTGCAAGCCTTAGGCCCCGAGGGTTACCTCATCAACATCGCTCGGGGCAGCGTCGTCGACCAGGACGCGCTGGTGGAATTGCTGGCCGCCGGAGAACTGGCGGGGGCGGGGCTGGACGTCTTCACCGAAGAGCCGCAGGTACCGGCCGAGCTGTTGGACCTGGACAGCGTGGTGCTTCTCCCGCATATCGGTAGCGCCACGGCGCGGACCCGGCGGGCGATGGCGCTGCTCGCGATCCGCAACCTGGACAGCTACCTCGACATCGGAAAGCTCGTCACCCCCGTGCTGGCGCCCCGCTAAAACCTGTTGGGACGCATCTCATTGTCCTGACCTGGCGATTCCGGACGGCGATTGATCTGTGGCCCAAGCGATACTCACAGCAGGTTATTGCTGCAACGGCAACTGGGTATTCGGCATTCATGAGTGCACTACCGCCGGAGATCGCCACGCCGGTGCGGCTGACGCTGGCCGGTACAGCCCGCCCCGATACGGTGGCGGAGTGGCGTCGTGCCTTGCAACAGTGGCTGCGGCAAGAGGTGCACGCGCCGGAAGAAATTCGTGAGGACGTCGTTCTGGGAGTCAACGAAGCGCTGGCGAATTGTGTTGAGCACGCTTATCGCTCGCACCGCCAGGTCGGGGCCATGAAGCTCCAGGCCAGTTACGACCCCGAGGCTGAGGCGATCCGGGTCTGCGTCAGCGACCGGGGGAGTTGGCGAAAGCCCTCGTCCAGGCACTCGAACGACCCCCATGCGTCGCGCGGCATCATGCTGATGCATGGCCTCGCCGACCACTGCACAATCCATGCCCGCCCCAATGGCACTAGCGTCTACCTGGATTACGCGACCGACACAGGCCCCACCGGCCGCCAGCAAAGTTGACGCCTCGTTCGAGCCCCGGTTCAGGCGCCTGACCGCGCCGACGGCGTGAACTTGACCGGCATCTTTTCCAGGCCGCTGACGAAGTTTGCCGGGCGCAGCGGTAGCGGTTCCTGCGACGCCAACCGCATATCGGGAAGGCGCTTCAGCAATCGCTCGAGCATCATCGACAGCTCGAGGCGCGCCAATTGATTGCCCAGACAGAAGTGGGTTCCGAACCCGAACGCCAGATGGTTGTTCGGGTGTCGGTCAATTCGGAAGCTCTCCGGATCGCCGAACACCGCTTCGTCGAAATTCGCCGATTCGAAAAGCAGGATGATCTTTTCGCCCTCTTTGAGCTGGGCGCCGTGGAATTCGAGGTCGGAGGTCAGGGTGCGGGCCATGTTCTTGACCGGGGCGGTCCAGCGCAGCATTTCTTCGATCGCACCGGGTAGTAGAGACACGTCGTTGACCAGTTGCTGATGCTGCTGGGGGTGACGCAGGATCTGCGCGGTGCCGCCGGACAGCGTGTGTCTGGTGGTTTCGTCGCCGCCGATGAGCAGCAACAGCACCTCGGTGACGATCTCGTGGTCGGCCAGCTGCTCGCCGTCCACCTCCGAGTGCACCAGCACGCTGACCAGATCGTCGGTGGGCTCGGCCTTGCGCGCGGCGATCATGCCGGTCATGTATTCGGTGTAGGCGGCGAACGCGTCCACCGAAACCTGGAAATCCTCCTGTGCGGTCGTGCTGCTGAGCAAGGTCACCATGTCGTCGGACCAGCGCAAAAACATCTGGCGTTCCTCTGGGAGCACCCCGAGCATGTCGCCGATCACGGCCATCGGGAGCGGGGCGGCGAGGTCCCAGACGAAGTCGCATTCGCCCCGTTCACACACGTTGTCTATCAGCGCATCGCACAGCGCGCCGATGGAGTGCTCCCTGTCCTTGACGCGTTTGCGGGTGAAACCCGCGTTGACGAGCTTGCGCCGCAGCAGATGCGCCGGGTCGTCCATCGCGATCATCATCGGCGGCGCATCCTGGTCCGGCCGGATGCCGCCGGCGTTGGAAAACAGTTCCGGCGCCCGCTCGGCGTCGATCACCGCCTGATAAGTCGCCGCGGCCGCGAGCCCGTTGCGGTCCCTGAAGACCGGCTCGTTCTCGCGCATCCACCGGTAGACCGATCGCGAGTCGCCCGCATAAAAGGCGCCGTCGGTCAGATCAATGTCCGGCCTTAGCTGGTTGCGCGTATCGATGGTGCTTGGCACGGCTCCCCCTTCTCCCCGCGGGCAATGACTTACCGTGGACCTTACAGTAGGAGCTGTGGTAGGGATCTCACCCTCACGTCGCGTCGGTACTTCGTGAATTTCACCGAGGTGATGGCTCCGGCGACCCAGGTGGGTGCGCGCGAACTCGATGAGATCGCCAAGCGCTGGAGCCAGCTCAGCCGCGATCGCGGGGCCGAGCACGCCGCATTAGGTCACGAGTTCATGCTGTACCTGCTACGTAACCCCGAGGCGCGGGAACGCGTGGCCGCTAAGAGATCAGAGGCCGTCGAGGCACTGGCAAAGTTCATCGTGGCGGGCATCGACCGGCTCGGGGGGACGTTGCTGATTCCCGCGTCGACGTTCGCCCATGTCCTCGTCGCCACCAGCGACTCGGTCGTGTTGAGCAGTCAACTCGATGATGTGGACCTTTTCCGCCCGATCGTCGAGATGTATGTGTCAGTGATCAAACTGCCCTGACCGCGTCGATCCGAAAAGCGCCGTGGCGCAACGTGTCAGACGCCTGCGGCAACCTCCAATTCCTTCAGGGAAGCCTCCAGGTGTCCGAGCATCCGCTGCAGATGCGGGACGCTGCGGCGACAGCCGACCAGACCGAAGTCGAGGTTGTCGGCGTTGTTGGTCACGGTGATGTTGACCGCCTGGCCGTCGAGCGGGATCGACAGCGGATAGTTTCCGTCCAATCGTGCGCCGCGCCAATACAGTTGGTCCGAGTTACCGGTCGACACGTTCGAAATGACGATGTTGAAGGGTGGTGAGGCCGCGGACAGGTAACCGGGGATCAACCCGAAGAACAGTCCGCCAATGTTCAAGGCGGACAAGGCGAGTTGCTGAACCGGAGGCAGCTGCCAAAACACCTCTTTGGTGTCTTGGATCGATGCGGTGATGGTCTCGAGCCGCTTGGCCGGGTCGTCGAGGTTGGTCGCCAGGTTGCACAGGAACGTCCCGACGTTGTTCCCGCCGCGGTCATCGTCGTCCTTGCGCAGGTTCACCGGGACCATAGCGGTCAAAGGTGCGTCTGGAAGGGCGTTCTGATCGAGGAGATAGGCGCGCAGCGCCCCGGCGGACATGGCGAGCACGACGTCGTTGACCGTGGTACCGGTGGCCGCCTTGACCGCTTTGAAGCGCTCCAGCGCGTAGGACTGGGCAGCTACCCGCCGGGCACCGCCGATCCGGACATTGAACATCGAGCGAGGCGCCCGGAATGGCAGGGTCAGTTGTTGTTCGAGTAACGCCGCACGCGCGAGCTTGAGCGTGGACGGTGCCAAGGCGAGCGCCGACCCCGCGGTGCGGCCGAGCCGGTCAAAAAGGGACGGTTGCTGTCGCCGCCCGCTGTGCTTCCGCGGACCCAGGCTCCACGGCACCCGCACCTCGTCGTCGTCGGGATCGGACGTGAAGGCGCGCTGCACCAGGCGTAGTGCCGAGACACCGTCCATCAGGGAGTGGTGGTACTTCGTGTAGACCGCGTATCGCCCGTCTTGCAGGCCTTCGACGAGATGCGCTTCCCACAGCGGGCGGTGACGGTCGAGCAGGCTGCCGTGCAGCCGGGAGGCCAACTCGAGCAAGTCGCGGACGCGACCGGGTTCGGGAAGCGCTGAGCGTCGAAGGTGGTAGTCCAGTTCGACTTCCTTGTCGAAGGACCATGCGACATTGGTGACGCCGCCGAAGAAGGCGGGACGCTTGCTGAAGGCCGGCTGCACGTCCGTGCACTCGAGCATGGCCTGATAGGACTCGCGGACGAAATGCGGGCCGGCGTCTTCGGGGGGCTCGAAGAGCTGCAGTGAGCCTACGTGCATCGGATGTTCGCGTGACTCGCCGATGAGGAACAACGCGTCCGTCGGTGATATCGGTTCCATAGCCGTTCCATTCCCTCCGCTGTGCGTCCATGCAGCACATGCCTACTTCGTATTAGCCGCAGCGAGCGATTGCTAATCGCGAATGACGTCCGGAACAGGGACCGGCCGGTCCGAGCGTCTGCGTTCGCGATCGTTCGGGTATTGACGGTCGGACCCTGTGGGCGAGCGGCCCCTTCGGCCATCACGCTTGAGTGACGCACCGCCACAACGTTATTCGCGATGCGCCGCGAGGATCCCCACCCGTCCGGCATCGGCTTCTCGCCTCAGCACCGTGGTAGTCAGATCGAACTTCACGCCTGAAATCGTCTCGTTCACCGACGGGTTGCCGGTCCACCACGTGATGCGGCACCGGCGTCGGCTAATCCTCCAGCCGGCGGGCGTGCGTATCCAGGCATCGTCATACCAGCCGGTGCCGTCCCAGAGCGAGTCGCGCCGGCAGCGCCTAGTGGCCGGTCGCCTGGAAAATGACCCGCCGCGCGATCTGGACCGCGTGGTCGGCGAAGCGTTCGTAAAAGCGTCCCAACAGAGTTGCATCGACCGCGGCCGCTACGCCCTGCGTCCAGCCGGGATCCATCAGCACCGCCAGCAGCTGGCGGTGCAACTCGTCCATCGCGTCGTCGTCGCGGCGAATTTGCGCCGCCCGGCACGAGTCTTGCGCTACCAGCACCTCGCGCGCCCCGATCGCCAACGCTTCGGCCGCATCGCCCATGGCGGCGACGTATGGAAGGACGTCAGGAGGAATTGCGAGGTTGGGGTGGCGGCGGCGGGCGATCTCGGCCACGTGCGCCGCCAGTTCGACCATCCGCCGGGCATCCGCGGCGATCCGGATGGCGCTGACGACGGCGCGCAAGTCCGTGGCCACCGGCGCCTGCAACGCCAACAACGCGAACGCGGTCTCCTCGACGTGAGCGTCGAGCGCGACGATGCTCTGCTGGCGGGCGATGACGCATTCGGCCATCGCCAGGTCGGCTTCCAGGAGTGCCTCGCTGGCATGCTTGATCGCCTCGGCGGCCATCGCGCACATGTCTGCGAGCTGCTGCGTCAGCATGTCCAGCTGCTGGTGGAATCCGGACCTCACCTGCTACGGATAACCCGCGGCCGCCAAACGAATCCTCCAGGACGGCGGAAATCGGCCCGGACTTGCCGGCTATCTGACGTCGTCGGCGAGCGCGCGTGCCTGCTGCTCGGTTTCGACCGCGGGCCCGGAGCCGGGTAACGGCTTGCGGGCGACTTCCGGGGTGAACAGCAACGTGATGGCTCCCACCACGCCGGCGAAGATCAACATGTAGGCCGGCACCATCACGTTTCCGGTGCCGGAGACCAGCGCTTGGGCGATCAGTGGGGTGATACCGCCGACGAGGGAAATCGAGGTGTTGTACGAGATGGCCAGGGCCGCGTAGCGCACATTGGTTGGAAACAGCGCCGGCAGCATGGCCGGCCCGGTGCTGTCGAAGCACAGTTCCATCAGGCCGATCAGCAGCACCCCGATGAAGATCACCGGGTACACACCGCCGAAGCGGATGAGCAAGAAAGCCGGGACGGACGCCCCGATCAGCAGCCCGCAGCCCGTCCACATGATGGGTTTGACGCCGATGCGGTCGGACAAGCTGGCGACGAGCACCACCGTGACCATCAGGATCGCCAACGTCGACACGATCATCACCAGTCCGGCGGTGCGCCCGACGCGCACGAAGAGCCTGAGATAGGTCGGCAGATATCCGGTGAGCATGAAGTCGGCGACCTGGGACGTCAGCACCAGCGCCGCGCAGATCAGCATCGGGCGCCATTGACCCGCGACCGTGCGCACAATCTGCCGCGGGCGCTGGTCGTTCGACGCGGACGCGGCGTCGCTCGCGCTTTGGTAGGCCGAGGACTCTTTGAGCCGAAGCCGCAAGTACAGGGCGACCAGGCCGAAGGGAAAACCCAGCAAAAGCGGAATCCGCCAGCCATAGGTCAGCATGTCGTCGTCCGGCAACCAGGTCTGCAGGCCGGTCACCAGCAACCCGGCCAGGACGAATCCGACCAGGTTTCCCATCGGCAAAAACCCGACCATCATGCCGCGTTTGTGGTCGGGGGCCTGCTCGACGAGATAGGTCATGGCGCCGACGTACTCACCGCCGGTCGACAGCCCCTGGAATATCCGTGCGATCACGAGCAGTATCGGCGCCCAGATGCCGATGGCGCTGTAGGTGGGCAGTAGCCCGGTCATGGTGGTGCTCACCGTCATCATCAAGATGGTGACCACCAGCACCCGGTGTCGCCCGATGCGGTCGCCCAGCGGGCCGAAAATGAAACCGCCGAGCGGGCGCACCACGAAAGCCGCCGCCAGCGTGCCGAAGGTCGCGATCAGGTGGACGCCGCTGACGCTCTTGCCCGGATAGAACACCTGGGCGAGCGTGGTGGCGATATAGCCGTAGACCCCGAAGTCGTACCACTCCATGAAGTTGCCGATTGCGGTGCCCAAGATGGTTTGCCGCATCGCCGGATCGGCGACCCTGATGTCTTTACGTGCCCATTTCCTCCGGCGGCGTCCAATACCCATCGAATGATGGCTTACCCCAAACTTTCCGGCGGCGAACCAGCGGGGTCGGGTAACCGCGCCTTTCGTGCGGCTACCCCCAGGCCGCCGCGATGATGCCGCCAAGTGGTGGGCGAAGGTGGTCGTGTGGTGAAACTGCGAGCTAAACCTGGCTAGTCGGCGTCGGCAGCGACGCCAGCAAGGCATCGCAGACGCTGGATTGGTTATTCGCGTCACGTTCGGTCAGTGACTGCGGTGGGTCATTGGCCTTTCAGGCTTCCGATGCGCAACGAGAAGTCGGTGGGTTTGGACTGCTGCGGCGTGTTCTCGAACTGCTCGACGTAGCGGCGGGGGTCACGATCGGCGATCGGCAAGCCCTCGGTGGTGGGGTGCTCGGCCATGAACTCGCTGTATTGACGCCCGAGCGCTTCACGAAGCCCGATAGGGGCGTTACGGCGAAAGTCCGACAGCCCTTCTCGTTCCTCTTCGGCCATGTGATCGTCGTTGGCCTCCCGGGTGCGTCCGACCGCGGCCCACCACTGGTCGCTGCCGATTCGCGCGGCGTTGGCATCCCGCACGCCGTCGCGGATGTCGTTGTGATCACCGATGGCGTCGAGGGTCTCGCCTTCGGCGTCGTCCCCGCCGCGTTTCAGCAACTGCGGATAGAAGATCTTTTCCTCGATGTAGGCGTGGACGTCCAGCTTGTCGGCGAGCGGACGCCATACCCGCTTGAGCGCTGCCTGGTCGTCGGGACGCTGCGCCTGCAGCTCGTCCAGCCGGGCGAACTGTTCGCGGAACCACTCGTGGTCGGCAAGAATCAACATGGTGATGTCAGCCATCGGAGAGTCCCACCTCTTTGAACGCCGCTCAGCCGGACGTATCCGGTTTACCAGCTGAGGTAACAACCTGAGGCGGGATCCGTCAACCGGGTTCATCGCCTGGTTTGCCGCCACGCCGGGTTGCTCTGCACGACAACAGATTCACGAATTTGACGCTCGCGTAAGTGATTCGGTGATCATGCGGTGCCGGTGACACCGACGATGCCGCGTTTTGCCGGCGCTACGGTGCTGAACCGGAACTCGCTGGACGGGCGCGGTTATCCGGGCGGATACACTGGGGCCCGAGTCAGGCGATCAGCCCTGGTCGCGCCCGTTAACCAATAAGAATCAGTCAGAGGTTGTGCCTTGTCCGAAAAACCCGGTGATGCCGTCAGCTTGGAACCGCATTTCGACGACGTGCAAGCGCACTACGACCTGTCCGACGAGTTCTTCGCGCTGTTCCTAGACCCGACGCGGACCTATAGCTGCGCCTATTTCGAGCGCGACGATATGACGCTGGAAGAGGCGCAGATCGCCAAGGTCGACCTCTCGCTGGGCAAGCTCGGACTGCAACCGGGCATGACGCTCCTCGACATCGGGTGCGGGTGGGGAACCACCATCGTCCGCGCGCTCGAGCAGTACGACGTCAACGTGGTGGGCCTGACGCTGAGCCGCAACCAGCAGGCGCATGTGCAGCGCCGCCTGGACAGCCATCCCTCGGCGCGGTCCAAGCGGGTGCTGCTGCGCGGCTGGGAGCAGTTTGATGAGAAGGTCGACCGCATCGTGTCGATCGGTGCGTTCGAACACTTCGGACGCGACCGCTACGCCGAGTTCTTCAAAACGGCCTATGAGGCTCTCCCGGCCGACGGCGTCATGATGCTGCACACCATCATCAAGCCCAGCGACGAAGAGTTCGCCGAGCGTGGGCTGCCCATCACCATGACCAAGCTGCGGTTCATGAAGTTCATCATGGACGAGATTTTCCCGGGCGGAGACCTGCCACAGGCCAAGGGCGTCGTGGAACATGCCGAGCGCGCCCGACCAGGTGTCAAGCGTGCGGGCATAGTGCAGCCGCAGCGGCTGGATCAGCTTCACACCGAAGCCG
>NZ_LZKU01000174.1 GCF_001672975.1 Mycobacterium sp. 1465703.0 | reverse complement strand
CAGGCGGACGCTGCGATCGCGTCGGCCATCCGATCTGCGTCACTGTGCACGTCCAGCGCACTGCCGTCGGCGAACACCGCACGGTAGGCCGGATCGACCGTCAACAACTCCATCCGCTCACTGAGTTGTTCGCCGACGGCAGCGAACGTCTCGTCGATGATCTCCGGCATGGTGAGCACCGTCGGCCCGGTGTCGAGCCGATAGCCGTCGGTGTCCAGCCGGCCGGCCCGCCCGCCCGGCCATGGCTCACGCTCGACAACCGTGACCGCCCGCCCCCGACCGGCCAGGTGCAGCGCAGCCGAAAGCCCGGCCAGCCCGGCGCCGATCACCACCACGTGATCCGCATGCCCTTCGATGGTCCGCATGATCAACAGGCTCCCCAGTCGGTACTACTCATTCTTACTCGGCGCGATCGGTACAAACAGCCGCCATTTCGGCCAGAGCGGTGCGGACGGGTTCGTCAATCGGCGTGTCGCTGAGGTGATGGCGTGCGGACACGACGCGGTCGCTGATCATCTCCTCGATCAACCGAAGCGCACCCGTCTCGATGATCAGTGCCTTCCACCTGTCGAGTGCGTTGTCATCGAGGGTTGCACGCCTCGCGAGTTCGCCGAGTTCACGCCGGGTCGGCGCATCGGCCAGCTGGTGGGCGGCCACCACGACGCTCGTCGCCTTGCGTTCGAGCAGATCGCCCGCAGCTGGCTTGCCGGTTGTCGCCGGCGAGCCGAAAACGCCGAGCACGTCGTCGCGGAGCTGAAATGCCTCGCCGACCGCGGTGCCATAGCGGCCCAGCTGGGACAGCGTTCGATCGTCGCACTCGCCCATCGCCGCGCCGACCTCCAGCGGCCGGCGCACGGTGTAGTTACCAGACTTACGCCGCGCCACGTCGAGTACGACGTCTAGTCCGGGCGTCTGTCTCGCATCGTTGGTCAAGTCGGCGAATTGCCCCACGGCGAGTTCGGTACGCATGGCGTCATAGCGCGGCCACGCCCGTTGCAGACGCCGTGGCTCCGCCCCGCTGTCCCGCAGCATCTGTTCGGCCCAGATCAGGCAGAGGTCGCCCAGCAGAATGGCGGCCGATTCGCCGAATCGCCGCGACGAGCCGGACAATCCGCGCTCGGAATGCCATTGGGCGAACTGCCGATGCGCCGACGGACGGCCTCGGCGTTCGTCGGAACCATCCATGACGTCGTCTTGCAGCAGCGCAAAGGCATGCAACAACTCGAAACTGGCCGCGGCCCGCAGCGCCGCCTCCTCGGCCGGCGCGCCGCACAGCCAACCCAGGTAGACGAATGTCGACCGCAGGCACTTTCCGCCAGAGACGAACTGCACCAAGATGTCGCCGGCGGCGTCGACGCGCGCATCGTCGAGTTCACCCACCCGTCGTGCCGCGATGAAATCGGCGACCTCACCCAACACCATTCGTCGCACGTTCGATCGCCACGCTGCGAAGTCGTCCACGTTGAGCCAACCGACCGGCGCCGACGGCGCTGCCGTGGCCGGTGAAAACGACAAAGTCCCCATATTTCGCAAGCACTCCCTCCCGGACGGCTTGGCATGCCCAGACCTGCGCGGACCAAGCGACCGCGTCATACCCGCCGATAGGCGGGCAAAACCACAGCGCTGACCGTCAGACGCGCTTCGCGTCGCCCGCTACCACATACCACCTCGTTCAAAAACTTAAACATTAATTTACTGAACTTCATCGCTTCGCGCGCGCCGAAGCGTCGCGGCCGTCCAACGTTATGGACAAATGAGGCCGTGGGGTTCGGCGATCATCTACCGAAACCATAACCAGTGCAATGCTTTACGGTCAGATTACGAGGCGGCGCTGTGCGTGGGTTTGGGTTGGGCCGGCCGTGCCCGCGCCAGGCCGTACAGGAATTGACGCCGAGCACGCAGGATGTCTTGAAGGTTCTGAAAGGCCTCGGGCACCGAATCGGCTATCGGCAGGCCGTTGTCGTGCACGATGCGCAGCAGGGGGCGAACCGCCGGACCGCCGACCACGCTGCAGTACACGCGCGTCTTGCGGAGTTCGTCGTTGACGAATAACAGCGTTCGAAAAGCCTCCACGCTGACAAATTGCAGATGACTGAGGTCAAGGACCAACGGGGTCTTGAGCCGAGCGAAATCGCGGATCGTTTGGGCGAGGTCTTTTGCGTTCGAGGCGTCGATCTCGCCGTCGACGCGCAGCACCGTACCGAGATTGCGTGCATAGACCATCAGGTGTGCCCTGGCGAAGTGAGCAATGTACCGGCACGGTGCCGGGTCGTGTTGGTCCGCCGAATTTGCGGAGCGAATAGCAGCCATGAGAGCGCCTATCGACTGTCCGTGAGAGGGGAGTGACCGGTGTTTTGCACACCGCACCCACTAGAGACGCAGCTGTGAACTCAACCTGCCGGAAGCCTACCGCCGAGGTAAGCGCAAAGATGTCGATTTGCCGAAACGGCCGGCATCTGACCGCTCATACCGCGCCTTCCGGACCGGGGTTGTCCAGCACCGCAGCCGCGGGTGCGCGCTGGTGAAGAATTCGTTTCACGGCCTTTCGGCAACCGACGCCCGTTCGCTTGCCGACCGGGCTGGACGGGGTTTGGCCCCTTGAGCGGGGGGTATACGCGCGTTAACAGCAAACGCGATAAACCCCGTAATGAACGTGAGGGGTGATGCGTCCCGATGGAAGGGCTCAGCCGCCGGTGGAACCGGCTAGCGATCGCATCCGCATTGATCACGACCCTGTTTGCTGCGCCGGGTCGGGCGGCCGCCGATCCGGGCAGGACGGTGTCCCCCGGAATGGAAATCCATCAAGGCAATACGGTCTGCATGGTGGGATTGGTCGAGACGCGGTTGCGGTTCGCTCTGACCAGCGGTCAATGCGACGGAGGGCAGTCGGTGGTGACCGACCGTGACCGCAAGCCGATCGGCAATGTGATCCTCGGCCGCCGCCAAGTCGACGCCGACTCCGCGGCGGACACCTCGATGCTGCCCGTGGAGTACGAAGTCATCGCGATAGCACCGGATGTAACAGCCACCGATGTGTTGCCGACGGGTCGTCACCTGGGATCCTCGCCCGGGGTGCACGCACAGCCCGGGTTGCCGGTCTGTCAGCTTCGCAGCGCGACCGGTCAACGATGCGGCTCGATCACCTCGGTCACCAACGGCCGCTTCGCGATGACCGACATGGCCGCCGACAGCCGCGACTTCGGCGGTCCGGTCTACACACTGAGCGACAACAACAACGCCGTGATCGTGGGATTGATCGAGGGCACCTGGAAATCCTCTCCCCAGATCGAGTCGTGGCAGGCGGTCATGGCGCAGGTCTACATCGACAGCCACGCATATAACTCGCAACAACAGCCCTCTCTGCACATGATCGGCTGGCGCACCCCCGCTGTTGCATCACCGTAATTCGAGCGCGCGGTTAGCGATGACCGCAATGTGGCGCGCCTCGGTTTCCCCCCGCCCAGAATGGGAATTCGCCGCCGGTGAAGGTTTTCGATCTTGTGGCGTTGCCCTTCCAGTGGGGCTCCGCGATCCGCGGTAAGCGGTTCTTCCACCCGAGCGGAGTGCTGGCCAACGGCTTCATCGAACGCATTGCCCCGCCAGCCCAGGGCTTGCCGATAGCGTCATCGGAAATTGTTGCGCGCGTGTCCAAAGCCACCGGCACGCCGGGGGCGGTTCCCGACTTCATCGGATTGGCCATCCGGTTGCCGGCGCAACCGCCGGCGGACAAGCCGTGGGACATCCTGCTGGTCTCGTCGGGGTCGGGGGTGCTGTCCCGCGTGGTGGCGCTACGGCCGGCCACATCGTGGAACGGTCAAACCCTGACCACGCTGATGCCGTTGCACTATGAGGACAACAATTGGTGGCTCAGGGCCCAAACCTCGAGCGACATCGGTGGCACGGGCCTGTCGCTAGACACCATCCGGACCAGGCTCGAGCGCGGCAATATCGAGATAACGCTCGATCAAGCCTGCGGCAGAGGCGATTTCGAAGCGTTGGCGCGCTTGACGTTGACCACCGCCATCGATCCCGAACGCGACCAGGACGTGTCGTTCGATCCCGTCGTCAACACGGCGCCCGGATTGAGCCTGCATCCCAAGTGGCTCGCCGATTTGCGTGCCCGCGCCTATCGGCACAGCCGTGAGGGCAGAGAAGCCGAAGAGTGACTCGGGGACACCGAGCCCCGTGTTGCACTCCCGGTCGTTCGTCGAGGCGATCACCCGCGATGTCACCAAGGGGCCGCTCACCATGCGGCGGGTGCCCTGAAGCCGATCGTCAACCGGTGCGGCCCAGCAGGTGGCGCAGCGCCTGATCCAGGTCGGCTTGGCGGAAGATGTGACCGGTCGCGGCGAGTTTGGCCGGAGCCACTCGCTGGCTTGCGAAGGCCAATTCGCGGACGCCCTGTTCACCCAGCAACAGCCGCGGTCCCAGCGACGGCACCGGCAACACTGCCGGCCGGTGCAACACCCCCGCCAGGGTCGCGGTGTACTCGCGGTTGCGAACCGGTTGCGGCGAAACGGCATTCACCGGACCCGAGAGGGCGGCGTCCCACAGCGCACGGTGATATACGTCCACCAGATCGTCGATCCCGATCCAGGACAGCCATTGTCGTCCGTCGCCCAGCCGGCCGCCCAGTCCGGCGCTGAACAGCGGTCGCATCAACTTCAACGTGCCGCCGGCGGGCGATTGCACGATGCCGGTGCGCACCTGCACCACCCGCACTCCCGCCTGCTGCGCCGGCGTGGTCGCCTCCTCCCAGTCGGCCACCACGTCGGCCAGGAATCCGTCACCGCGATCGCTGTCCTCGGTAAGGGTTTGATCGCCGCGGTCGTAGCCGTAGTAGCCGATCGCCGACGCCGAGATCAGTACAGCGGGCCGGGGGTCGCTGCGGCCCACCCGCTCGGCCAGCCGGCGAGTGGGCTCAATCCTGCTGTCCCGGACAGCGTCTCGATGCTTTTCGGTGAACCGGCCGGCGATCGATGCCCCCGCCAGATGGATCACCGCGTCGACCCCGGCGAACAGCCGCGGGTCGGGGTCTTCGGGGTTCCACTGTCGCTCATCGTTGCCGTGTGCGCCGTGCCGGACCAGCTGGATGACCCGATGCCCACCGGTGCGCAGAAAGGCGGTCAATGCCGAACCGACCAGTCCGGTGGATCCGGTGATGGCGATCGTCATCGGCCGCAGCCCGTTCTCCGCGGCCCACCGGTGAGCGGCCAAATCGTCGGCCAGCTGCCGGTGCCGGTAGGCGAACATGGGCCGCAACAGCGACCCGGGCACTGCGGTGTCGACCCGGTCGATCACCCTGGTGCGGTTGCCGCCGACATCCTCGAATTCATGAGTATGCCGCCATTGCACCGCAATTCGTGCCGGAAGCGCGGCCAGGCCGTCGCCGCCGATGACGTCGACGAAACGCCGCGGCGGGTCGTAGCCGTCGGGCTGATGGACGGCGACCCAGCGCAGCCCCCCGGGCAGCGCCAGTACGGCCCGACCGTCCCTGAGCGAGTCGGCCTCGCGGATCAGGCGCATCGGTTGCCATGGCGGCGAGAGTCGGGCAAACGCGCCGGGCCTGGCATACCACTCGAACACGTCGGTGATGGGAGCGTCCACGACGCTCGAGTAGTCCAGCCCCATCCCTCGACGGTAGCCGCTACCGGTCCGGCAAGGCGTGTTCGACGATCGGTAGCCGGGCCTGCGGCTGCCGCACACCGCGCTTGGCTGACAGGTACACCTGTGCGGTCTTGTCGGCCACCGTGTGCCAATCAAAATCCGACGTCAGTCGTTCGCGGGCGGCATGGGCGCGCCGCTGGGCGGCCTGCGGATCGTCGAGCACACTGCGTACCGCCGCGGCCAGCCGAGCCACGTCACGCGGCGGACACGACACACCGGTCTGGCCGTTGATCACCGCCTCGCCCAGGCCACCGATGTCCGACGTCACCAGCGGAGTGCCGGCCGCCGCGGCCTCCAGCGCCACGATGCCGAACGGCTCGTAGTGACTGGGCAGCACCGCGGCATCGGCGCGATGCAGAACGGCCAGCAGCTCCGCATGCTCGAGGTGCCCGACGAACCGGATTGCCTTGAGCACCTTGTGTTTACGGGCTTGCTCGACGAGCCAGCACTGCTGGGTGCCCTCGCCGGCGATGGTCAGTGTGGTACCCGGGTGGGTGCGCCTGATCCGCGGCAGCGCGGCGATGACGTCGTGCACACCCTTCTCATACTCCAGCCGTCCCAGGTAGAGCAGCTCGGCCGGGCCGCTGCGCGGCCGGCGTGCCGCAAAGGGCCACCGCGCCGTCTCAATGCCGTTGCAGATCACGGTGATCTCGGCCAGCCCGGGACCGAACAGCTCGGTGATCTCGTCGGCCATCGACGCCGAACACGTGATGAGCGAGTCGGATTCACGCACCAGCCACGACTCGACGGCGTGCACCTGTCGGCTGATCGCGCCGCTGACCCAGCCGGAATGCCGGCCGGCTTCGGTGGCATGAATCGTGGAAACAATTGGTGCGTCATAAAATTGGGCAAGTGCGATCGCCGGGTGGGCCACCAGCCAGTCGTGGGCGTGCACCACGTCGGGACGCCAGGTGCGGTTGGAGCCCGGCTTGGTCAGGGGTAGCCCGGCGCGGATCATGGAGTGGCCCATCGCCAGCGTCCAGGCCATCATGTCGGTGCCGAAGGCGAATTCGTGCGGATCCTGCGCAGCCGCGATCACCCGAACGCCCTCGCTGATGTGGTCCGTCGACGGATGGCTGCGCGGATCGGTCCCGGTGGGGCGGCGGGACAGCACGACGACGTCGTGACCGGCGGCGGCCAGCGCGGTCGACAGGTGATGCACGTGCCGGCCGAGGCCGCCGATCACCACGGGTGGGTATTCCCACGACACCATCAGGATTTTCACGCCGCGGCCCGCCTCATCGGGGCAGCCTGCGGGCATCGAGCGCGCCGAACAGTCCGTCGGCGCGGTTCCATCCCTGGGCCAGCCGCTGCGCGGTGTCGCGCCGCCCGGATGCCAGCGCCCCGGCGATCTCGCGGGTCGCATGCGCATGCAGATGGGCGCGATAGCGGGCGTAGTCGGCGGCCGAATCCTTGCTCACCATGAACGGCCAGTCGCTGGATACGGTGAGCAGCGTTTCGCGCAGGATCTGATCGGCGACGTGGTCGCGGGGGGTGGGCCCGTCCAGCGACGCCGTCTGGGACAGTGCCTTGTCGACGGTGCTCAGCGCCACGTCGACCACTTCGGTGTTGAGCTGCACCAGATCGGCAACCTGGTCGCCGGCCCACACCTGCCAGTCCTTGCCCGATCCCCACGAACTAGGCGGCAGCGCAACGGGATTCCCGACGAAACCATCGGTGATCGCGTCCTGCAGGGTGCCTACCCGGACGCCGGCCTCGGGCAGGGCCCGCAGCACCCGTTCCAGCCAGGTCGGGCCCTCGTACCACCAGTGGCCGAACAGTTCGGTGTCGAAGGCGGCCACCACATGAGCGGGTCGTCCGATGCGCTCGCCCTCCGACAGCAGGCGGTTGCGGACCACGTCGACGAAGTCGGCGACGTGCATGTCGACCGCGTGGTCGGCGCGCTCCGGATCGTAGGGCGCCTTGCCTTCCGAGGGCACGTTGCGGCCCGTCACCCGGGCCGGCTTGAGGCCGGTGAGGTGGTCATAGGTGTGGAAATCGCGATAGGCGGCGTGGCCGGGGTAGCCGGATTTAGGTGACCACACCCGGTAGCTGACCTGAAGGTCGCGCCCGAATGCCACCACCTCGGTGTCGCCGACGGGCCGGCCCAGCGCGGTGTCGCCGTGCAGCGACGGGCCGTCCACCATGAAATGGGTGACGCCCGCGGCGGAGTAGTCGTATTCCATGCCCGGCGCGTAGGCGCATTCCGGTGCCCAGATCCCGGTCGGGCGCTGCCCTTTTCGCGCCCCCAGCCGCGCTTGCGCGTCGGCCAGCCCCTCGCGCAGCGCGAACTCACGCAGTCGCGGGGCCAGCAGCGGTTGGAACGGATGGGCCAGCGGGCCGCCGAGCAGCTCCACCGCGCCGGCGTCGAACAGGCTGCGTAGCAGCGGGCTGCCGCCGTGCCGCCACAAGGTGGCGAAGTCGTCCAGCGCCTGCTCGGCCTCAGCGGACTCACGGATCCCCAAGGCGCGCAAGGCTTCCGGAGCGCATGACTGGTATCCGGACGACTTCGAGCGGGGAGCCGAGCGAACGCTGGTGGCTTCGAAGGCGCGCAGCCGCCAGTTGGCCAGCCAATGATGCATGCCGTCGAGGCAGTACGGGTCGTCGAGCTGGGCGTTGACCACCGGCGTGACGCCGAGCGTGATGAGGCCCCGGCGATTTTCGCCGGCCAACGTGTTCAGCACGCGCATCAGCGGCAGATAAGCCGCCGCCCACGATTGGTAGAGCCATTCCTCGCCGACCGGCCAGCGGCCGTGGTGGGCCAGCCAGGGCAGGTGGGTGTGCAAAACCAGGGTGAAGAGGCCGGGAACCCGATTCTGCGGTGTGCTCACGGCGCTACCGCGATCGCGATCAGGTCGAGGCTGTCGTCGATGTGGTGCCCGGTGTGCGCACCCGCGGGCACCAGGTCGAAGTCCTCGGTGGTGACCGCGGCGACGTCGGCCACCAGCTCCGGTGGCCACGGCACCCCTTGGTCAGCGGCCATTGCTCGCTGGATCTGCGCGTCGATGATCGAGCCGCCGTGCCGGGCATCCATCTCACGCAGTCGAGCACCGTGGAAAAGGCCGCTGATCGACACGTCGGAGAAGCCGCCGTCGATGAGCAGCTGAGTCATTTCGGCCGCGTTGAGTTCGCGGGTGTGGAACGGGTTGATCGGGGTGTCGCGGCCCGGCGAGAAGGTGATCCGGTTGGGCGTGGACATCATCAGCAAGCCTGACGGCCGCAGCACCCGGGCGCACTCGACGACGAATTGTGTCTGGTCCCACAGATGCTCGATCACCTGGAAGTTGACCACAATATCCACCGACGCGTCGGGCAGCGGCAGCTGCGCGAGGTTGGCCTGCATGACATCCACCCGGGGGTAACGGGCCCGGACGTGGGCCACCGCGGCCTCGTCGTAATCCACGGCGATGACGCGGCGCGCGACACCGGCGATCAAGTCGGCGCCGTAACCCTCGCCGCAGCCGGCCTCGAGGACGTCCGCACCCACGCAGCGTGGGGCAAGCCGCTGGTAGACCACCTCGTGGCGGCGGAACCAGTAGTTCTCGATGTCCAAACCCGGGATGGTCCGTTCACCCGTCAGCATCATCACCGCATCGCCCGTCGACGCAGTATCGCCGGGGGTGTGCTGCGGGGCGTCAGGGACCAGTGCGCTCATTGCATAGGCAGGCTAACGCGAAGTGTCGGATTAGCGAACCTTGGAAGTGAACAGCCCGCATCTCAGACGCCGGACGGGCTGCGAGAACGTGCACTACGACCAGCTATGGTGTGAATGCATACCGCACAAAGTTACCGGGTAGTAACACGGCCGTGCGTTGCGAAAACGCGTACCGAGGTTTCGCAGTCGATTGCTGCGAGCCCCCTTCTAGGAGGACGAACCACACTCATGACGAACATCGTGGTCCTGATCAAGCAGGTCCCAGACACCTGGTCGGAGCGCAAGCTATCTGACGGCGATTACACGTTGGACCGTGAGGCCGCCGACGCGGTGCTGGACGAGATCAACGAGCGCGCGGTGGAGGAGGCGCTACAGATCCGCGAGCGCGAGGGCGGCGAAGGCTCGGTGACCGTGCTGACCGCGGGTCCTGAGCGCGCCACCGAGGCGATCCGCAAGGCCCTGTCGATGGGCGCCGACAAGGCCGTCCACCTCAAGGACGACGGCCTGCACGGCTCGGACGTGGTCCAGACGGGATGGGCGCTGGCTCGTGCGCTGGGCACCATCGAGGGCACCGAGCTGGTCATCGCCGGCAACGAGGCCACCGACGGGACCGGCGGCGCGGTGCCGGCCGTCATCGCCGAGTACCTGGGCCTGCCGCAGCTGACCCACGTGCGCAAGCTCTCCATCGAGGGCGACAAGGTAACCGGCGAGCGGGAGACCGACGAGGGCGTGTTCACGCTCGAGGCCACCCTGCCCGCCGTGGTCAGCGTCACCGAGAAGATCAACGAGCCGCGATTCCCCTCCTTCAAGGGCATCATGGCCGCCAAGAAAAAAGAGGTCACGGTGCTGACCCTGGCAGAGATCGGGGTCGAGAGCGACGAGGTCGGGCTGGAAAACGCCGGATCGACCGTGCTGTCGTCGACGCCCAAGCCGCCGAAGACCGCGGGCGAGAAGGTCACCGACGAGGGCGAGGGCGGTAACGAAGTCGCCAAGTACCTGGTTGCCCAGAAGATCATCTGACCCGAGTCCCTAAGACGAGAAGAGCGAAATAACCCATGGCTGAAGTACTGGTGCTCGTCGAGCACGCAGAAGGTGCGCTGAAGAAGGTCACCTCCGAACTGATCACCGCCGCCCGTGCGCTGGGCGAGCCCGCCGCCGTCGTAGTCGGCGCTCCCGGGACCGCCGCGCCGTTGATCGACGGCCTCAAGGAGGCCGGCGCCGCCAAGATCTACATCGCCGAGTCCGACGACGTCGACAAGTACCTCATCACGCCGGTGGTCGACGTGCTGGCCTCGCTCGCCGAGTCCAACTCGCCCGCAGCGGTGATCCTGTCGGCCAACGCCGACGGCAAGGAGATCGCCGGCCGGCTCGCGGCCCGGATCGGATCCGGCCTGCTGGTCGACGTGGTCGACGTCAAGGAAGGCAACAAGGCGACCTACTCCATCTTCGGTGGCGCGTTCACCGTCGAGGCCCAGGCCAACGGCGACACCCCGGTGATCACCGTGCGCGCCGGCGCGGTCGACGCCGAACCGCAGGCCGGTGCCGGCGAAGAGGTCAAGGTCGAGGTGCCGGCGCAGGCCGAGAACGCCACCAAGATCACCGCCCGCGAGCCCGCGGTCGCCGGTGACCGTCCGGAGCTGACCGAGGCCACCATCGTCGTCTCCGGTGGTCGCGGTGTCGGCAGCGCGGAGAACTTCAAGGTCGTCGAGGAACTGGCCGACTCGCTGGGTGCGGCCGTCGGTGCGTCGCGCGCCGCCGTCGACTCCGGTTACTACCCGGGCCAGTTCCAGGTGGGCCAGACCGGTAAGACCGTGTCGCCGCAGCTCTACATCGCGCTGGGCATCTCGGGTGCCATCCAGCACCGGGCGGGCATGCAGACGTCCAAGACGATCATCGCGGTCAACAAGGACGAAGAGGCGCCCATCTTCGAGATCGCCGACTACGGCGTGGTGGGCGACCTGTTCAAGGTCGCTCCGCAGCTGACCGAGGCGATCAAGGCACGCAAGGGCTGAGTTTTCGGCCGCAAGCCCCCGGCGCCTCGGTGCCGGGGGCTTTTGCGTTCGGACGTGTCGGCCAGTCTCTGCGCGATGCACTGAACTCCGAATCCGCTAGCGCCCGTGCTAGCGGATTCCGAACTCGCACACGGGTTTTCCGGCTACCGACACCGGCTAGGCGAGCATCGCCTCGATGCGGCGCACGGCGACCGAGCACACCGTCAGGTAGGGCGCCGACCACCACGGGACCGCGATGCTCACCCGCGCGCCGCCATCCACCGGGTCCACCCGGTGGCGGGTCGCCGGCACACCGGCCACCTTCCACGCCCAGTGCCGCCCAGGCTCGAACTCGGTGACTTCGAACGACACCGCGACCAGCAGCGAGGTCTGCACGGTGCCGGTCGCATGCAAGGCCAACTCGGCGTGCGGCGCGTCCAGCCGGGCCCGCCGAATCGTGGGACCCCACTTCGGCCACGCGTCCAGGTCGACCAGCAATTCCCATACCGCGGCCGGCGGCGCGGCGATTATGCGGTCAGCGGTCAGCATCACGGCGCGGCCTGCCCAAGCCGGCGCTGTTGTTCGACGACGTCGTCGAGATCGGTGAGCCGCCGCAAGCCCGCCAACGGTTGGATCATCCGCCGGTTGCCCTCCAGCGAATTCTGGTTGCGGTTCAAGAACGTCCAGTAGCCGCCGGTGAAGGGGCAGGCGCGCTCACCAACGCGCTCGGTGGGGCGATACGAGCAGCGCCCGCAATAGTCGCTCATGCGGTTGATGTAGGCACCCCCCGCGGCGTAGGGCTTCGTCGCCATCAGACCGCCGTCCGCATGCTGCGACATGCCCACGACATTGGCGACCATCACCCACTCGTAGCCGTCGACAAAGCAGCGGTGGAACCAGTCGGTAACCGCGGCGGGATCCCACCCTCGCTGCAGCGCGTAGTTGGACAACACCATCAGCCGCGGGATGTGATGCGCCCAGCCGTGGTCGCGTACCTGCGCGAGCACGTCTTTGAGGCAGCGCGCCTCGACCGCGTCGGCGTCCAGGTCGGCGAACCAGTCCGGTAGCCCCGCGCGCGCCTCGAGTGCGTTGCGGTGGCGATAGTCGGGCCCGAAATGCCAATAGACGTGCCAGATGTACTCACGCCATCCGATCAGCTGGCGGATGTAACCCTCGACGCTGTTCAGCGCGGCGGCGCCCGCCCGGTAGGCGTCTTCGGCCGCATACGCACAAGCCAACGGGTCCAGCAGGCCGAGGTTCATCGGCGCCGACAACAGGCTGTGCGCCATGAACCGGTCGCCGGAGAGCATGACGTCCTCGTGAGGGCCGAAGTGAGGCAACCGATCCCGGAGGAACACCTGCAGGGCGGACTGCGCTTCGGTTGCGGTGACGGGAAATTCGCGCGGCCCGTCACGGCCGACGAAGGAGACGGCTCCGTCGCGTTCCCAGCGGTCCAGATCGGCCCGCACCTGCTCGTCGATGTCGTCCTCGTCGGGTCGCCAGGGCGCGGGCACGTCCAGACTTTTGGCGTCCTTGGGCGCCGGCTCGCGGTTGTCGGCGTCGAAGTTCCACCGACCGCCCGCGGGCTGGTTCCCGTCCATCAACAGGTCGAACCGGCGGCGCGCGTCACGATAGAAGTTCTCCAGCAGCAGCGTGCGCTGCCGCTTGGCCCACTCGTCGAACTCCGCGCGGCCGGTGCAGAACCCGCGCGCGGGCAACACGTCGATCGCCGGCTTCGACCGCACGAAGCGATCCGCCGCCCAGGTGGTGGGCTGACACACGCTGATTCGCTCCTGCACCCGTTCCAGGGCTTCACCGTAGGTACGGGTTTGCAGGAACAGTGCCTGGTCGCAGTTCGGCCGCGCGGTGGCGCAGCGCGGACAACACGAGGTGGGCCTTGCGGCGGTGAAATCGGCGGCGTTCGAAGACCGCGCGGGACTCGATGAGGAGCACAGGCTGGCCGGGGTGATCCAAGAAATGCGGGCCCAGTTGATCGGCGAAGCACCAGCGGCGGGTGTCCCCGCTCATAGCGCGTTCGAGACGCGGTTCACCAGAAAAGCCCGAATCGACCTACTAGTCACCCTGCACGTCCTACCCGGTGCCGTGAGGGCTCAACCGCGGCGATCGGCAACGCTGCGTTCACCCCGCCGTTGTGCGCTGGTGTGAGCTGGGTTGCAGCGTGGCCCTTCCAGGCACATTTCGTCATCTCACGTGCACCGACACGTCACAGCGTCGATGCCGACTCGCTCATCGACTACGCCACGTTGGGTCTCATGAGCATTGCTTCTGTCCTCATACCCAGCGACAAGCCGAGCGGTGCGGCGACCAGCTCTTCGGCCGCGCCGCGCTACTCCCTACTGCTGTCCACCGACCCCGGCATGATCGAGGCCGCGCAGCGGCTGCGGTACGACGTGTTCACCAGCACGCCCGGCTTTGCACTGCCGGCGGCAGCCCAGGATCGACGGGATGTCGACAGGTTCGACGAGTTCTGCGACCACCTGCTGGTTCGCGACGACGACACCGGTGAGCTGGTCGGTTGCTATCGCATGCTGGCCCCGGCCGGCGCAATCGCCGCCGAAGGGCTTTACACCGCCACCGAGTTCGACATCCGCGCCCTGGACCCGCTGAGGCCGTCACTGGTGGAAATGGGCCGCGCGGTGGTGCGCGACGGGCATCGCAACGGCGCCGTGGTGCTGCTGATGTGGGCCGGCATCCTGGCCTACCTGGACCGCTACGGATACGACTACGTCACCGGGTGTGCCTCGGTGCCCATCGGCGGCGAACCCGACGATCGGGGCAGTCAGCTGCGCGGCGTCCGCGACTTCATCCTGAGCCGGCACGCCGCACCCCCGGAATACCGCGTCTATCCGCACCGGCCGGTGGTCGTCGACGGAATTGCCATCGACGACATCGCCCCACCCGCGCGGCCCTCGGTTCCGGCACTGCTGCGTGGCTACCTGCGGCTGGGCGCAAAGGTGTGCGGCGAACCCGCGCACGACCCGGATTTCGGAGTGGGCGACTTCTGCGTCCTGCTGGGCAAAGCACACGCCGACACCCGATATCTCAAACGACTCCGATCGGTGTCGGCCGCTTCGGAGATGCGAACGGCGGGCGGCGAGCGATGAACGCCCCCGCGGACACCGGGCACTCCTGGCTGCCGCGCGCATCGTGTGATGCCGGTTGTGTGGGTGCCGGTGACGCGGAGGCGTCGCGGCCGCTGCTGGTGAGGCTGCGGATCACGCTTCGCGTCATGCTGGCGCTGCTGCTGGCGCCCGGGCTGCCGCTGCTGGCGGTGCCGCTGCCCGGTCGCACCCGGGCGCAGCGCATCTACTGCCGCCTGGTGCTGCGCTGCCTGGGTGTCCGAATCACGGTGACCGGCAACCCGATTCGCAACCTGCGCGGGGTGCTGGTGGTGAGCCCGCACATGTCCTGGCTGGACGTCTTCGCGATCGGTTCGGTGCTGCCCGGGTCGTTCGTCGCGCGGGCCGACATGTTCACCGGCCCGGCGACCGGCATCGTGGCGCGCATCCTGAAGATCATTCCGATCGAGCGGTCCAGCCTGCGGCGGCTGCCCGGTGTGGTGGACGCCGTCGCGCGCCGGCTGCGCGCCGGGCAGACGGTGGTGGCCTTCCCGGAGGGCACCACCTGGTGTGGCCTTGACCGGGGCGTGTTCTATCCGGCGATGTTCCAGGCCGCGATCGACGCCGGTCGTCCGGTGCAGCCGCTGCGGCTGACGTACCACCACGTCGACGGCAGTCCCTCGACGGTGCCGGCCTTCGTGGGCGACGAGACGCTGCTGAGCTCGATCCGCCGGTTGCTGGTCGTCCCGCGCACGCTGGCGCGGGTGCACGTCGAGTCGCTGCAGCTGCCGGGGACCGACCGGCGGGCCCTGGCCGGCCGTTGTCAGGCCGCGGTGGGCGCCGCAACCGCCCGGCGTGCTGGTCACGGGCACGTGCTGGTGGCCTGAGCAGACGGGCGGGCCGGTATCGTGGGTCGCGTCATGGTCTACCTGGATCACGCCGCTACCACCCCGATGCACTCCGCCGCCGTCGAGGCGATGACCGCTGTGCTCGGCACCGTCGGTAACGCGTCCTCGCTGCACACCAGCGGCCGGGCGGCGCGCCGGCGCATCGAGGAATCGCGGGAGCTGATCGCCGACAAGCTGGGCGCTCGTCCCTCGGAGGTCATCTTCACCGCCGGCGGCACCGAGAGCGACAACCTGGCGGTCAAGGGCATCTACTGGGCCCGCCGCGACGCCGAACCACGTCACCGGCGCATCGTCACCAGTGAGGTGGAACACCACGCCGTGCTGGACTCGGTGAACTGGCTGGTCGAGCACGAGGGCGCCGAGGTTACCTGGCTTCCCACCGCCGCTGACGGGTCGGTGTCGGCGACGGCGCTGCGCGAGGTGCTCACCCGCCACGACGACGTCGCACTGGTCTCGGTGATGTGGGCCAACAACGAAGTCGGCACCGTCATGCCGGCCGCCGAACTCGCCGCCGTCGCGGCCGAATTCGGCGTCCCGATGCACAGTGACGCCGTTCAGGCGGTGGGGCAGTTGCCGGTCGACTTCGCCGCCAGCGGGCTGTCGGCGATGAGCGTGACCGCGCACAAGTTCGGCGGTCCTCCGGCGGTGGGTGCGCTGCTGCTGCGCCGCGACGTCGGGTGCGTGCCGCTGGCGCACGGCGGTGGTCAGGAGCGCGACATCCGTTCGGGCACCGCCGACGTCGCCGGGGCAGTGGGAATGGCTGCGGCGGCCCGGATCTCGGTCGACGGGCTCGAGGCCAACAGCGCGCGATTGCGGGCATTGCGCGACCGGCTGGTCGCCGGCGTGCTGGGCAGTATCGATGACGTAGCCCTCAACGGTGCCCGTGATCCGTTGCGCCTTCCTGGCAACGCGCACTTCACCTTCCGCGGCTGCGAAGGCGATGCGCTGTTGATGCTGTTGGACGCCAACGGAATCGAGTGTTCGACCGGTTCGGCGTGCACCGCCGGTGTCGCGCAGCCATCGCATGTGCTGATCGCGATGGGCGCCGACGCGACCAGCGCTCGCGGCTCGTTGCGATTGTCGTTGGGGCACACCAGCGTCGACGCCGACGTGGATGCGGTGCTGCGGGTACTGCCCGGGGCAGTGGACCGTGCCCGCAGGGCCGCGCTGGCCGCCGCGGGGGCGTCCTAAGTGAAAGTGCTCGCTGCCATGAGTGGTGGTGTCGACTCGTCGGTCGCTGCCGCCCGGATGGTCGACGCCGGACACGAGGTGGTCGGCGTGCACCTGGCGCTGTCCAGCGCACCCGGCACGCTGCGCACCGGCTCACGGGGCTGCTGCTCGAAGGAGGACGCCTCCGATGCCCGGCGCGTGGCCGATGTGCTCGGAATTCCGTTCTACGTCTGGGATTTCGCGGAGAGGTTCAAGTCGGACGTCATCGACGAGTTCGTGTCGTCGTATGCCCGCGGCGAAACACCCAACCCTTGTGTGGTGTGCAATCAGAAGATCAAGTTCTCCGCCCTGTCGGCGAAGGCCGTCGCGCTCGGCTTCGATACCGTGGCCACCGGCCATTACGCGCGGTTGGGGAACGGGCGGCTGCGTCGTGCTGTCGACCACGACAAGGACCAGTCCTATGTGCTGGCCGTGTTGAGCCCCGCGCAGTTGCGGCACGCGGCCTTCCCGATCGGAGACACTCCCAAGCCGCAGATCCGGGCCGAGGCCGCGCGGCGCGGTCTGACCGTCGCCGAAAAGCCGGACAGTCACGACATCTGCTTCATCCCGTCGGGCAACACCCGCGCCTTCCTGGGCGAGCGCATCGGCGTGCGCCGGGGTGCTGTGGTCAATGCGGACGGCACGGTGCTCGCCGAGCACGATGGCGTGCACGGTTTCACCATCGGCCAGCGCAAGGGGCTCGGCATCGCCGGGCCGGGACCCGACGGCCGGCCGCGTTACGTGACTGAGATCGACGCCGACACTGCCACGGTTCGGGTGGGGGAGGCGGCCGATCTCGAGGTGCGCGAATTGGTCGGGCGGACACCGGTTTTCACCTCGGGTGTGGCGCCGTCGGGTCCGGTGGAGTGCGAGGTTCAGGTGCGAGCGCACGGCGAAACCGCCGCCGCGATAGCCGAACTGGTCG
>NZ_LZKU01000173.1 GCF_001672975.1 Mycobacterium sp. 1465703.0 | reverse complement strand
CATCGCGCCACGGGTGGATACCACCAGCGTTCCGGCGCCGTCGCGGGACAGCCATGACTGCAACACGGGTAGCACCGCTCGCGTCGCCGCGTACACCTCGGTGATCACGTCGCCGGACACCGGCTGCGACTCGAACAGCAACGCCGATGGCTGCGCCTCGGTGTCGTCGGATTCCGGTGCTACCCGTGTTGCAGTCATGGCTGTCCCGCGACGGCGCCGGAACGCTGGTGGTATCCACCCGTGGCGCGATGACCTTGCCGGGCGAGGACGTCACCGATTTGGCCGGCGCGGCGGTGTGGGGGCTGGTGCGCTCGGCGCAGACCGAGCATCCCGGGCGGATCGTGCTCGTCGACACGGATGCGCCCCTGGATTCCGACGCGGTGGCAGCGGTTCTGGCGCTCAGCGAGCCGCAGGCAATACTGCGCAACGGGACGGTCTACACCGCCCGCGTGCTGGGCAGCCGCGCAGTCGGCAGCCTGCTGCTGCCCCCCGACGAGGGGCCGTGGCGACTCGGCATGAGCAGCCACGGCACCATCGAGAATCTGCGGATCGAGCGGATTCCCGATGCCAATGCGCCGTTGGGCCCCGGTCAGGTGCGGGTCGCACTGTCGGCCATCGCCGCCAACTTCCGAGACGTCATGATCGCGTTGGGGCTTTATCCCGACCCCGGTGCGATCATGGGCATCGAAGCATCCGGTGTGGTAATCGAAACCGCCTCGCAGGACGGGCGTTTCGCTGTCGGCGACCGCGTCATGGGGCTGTTCCCGGACGGGACCGGGACGATCGCCAAGACCGATCAGCGGCTGCTGGTCAAGGTGCCCGCCGGCTGGTCAGACACCGCCGCGGCGACGGCGTCGGTGGTGTTCGCCACCGCGCGCTATGCGCTGGTGGACCTGGCCGGCGCCAAGCCCGGTCAGCGGGTGCTGGTGCATGCCGCCGCCGGCGGAGTCGGGATGGCCGCGGTCCAGCTGGCCCGGCACATCGGCCTGGAAGTGTTCGCGACCGCCAGCCGTGGCAAGTGGGAAACATTGCGTGCCATGGGCTTTGACGACGACCACATCGCCGACTCGCGTAGCCTTCAATTCGAGGACAAGTTCCGGGCGGTCACCGGTGGACGCGGCATGGATGTGGTGCTCGACTCGCTGTCCGGTGATTTCGTCGACGCTTCCCTGCGGTTGGTGGCCCCCGGCGGGGTGTTCCTGGAGATGGGCAAGACCGACATCCGCGATCCCGAGGTCGTCGCCCGCGACCACCTCGGCGTGCGGTACCGGGCGTTCGACCTGTTCGAAGCCGGGCCGGATCGCATCGCACAGATGCTCGACGAGTTGGCCGCCATGTTCGGCGACGACGCGCTGCGGCCTTTGCCGGTCACCAGATTCGATGTGCGACGTGCGCCCGCGGCGCTGCGCTACCTTAGTCAGGCCCGCCACGTCGGCAAGGTCGTGATGACGATGCCCGACGCGTGGACGGCCGGCACGGTGTTGATCACCGGCGCTACCGGGATGGCCGGTTCGGCGGTCGCGCGGCACGTCGTGACCCGTCATGGCGCACGGAATCTGGTGTTGGTCAGCCGGCGCGGTCTCGATGCACCGGGTGCGGCGGAACTGGTTGCCGAGTTGAGTGCGGCCGGCGCGCAGGTCGAGACGGTGGCCTGTGATGCCGCCGATCGCGAGGCGTTGGCCAAGGTGATCGCCGAAATCCCGATGCAACGTCCGCTCACTGGGGTGATTCATGCCGCCGGGGTGTTGCATGACGCGGTGGTGACGTCGCTGACGCCGGACCGGATCGATGCCGTGTTGCGGTCAAAGGTTGACGCGGCATGGAACTTGCACGAGTTGACCCGCGACCTGGATGTGGCAGCCTTCGTGATGTTTTCGTCGATCGCCGGTCTCGCCGGAGCGTCGGGTCAGGCCAACTACGCGGCCGGCAACTCGTTCCTGGATGGGTTGGCCGCGCATCGGCGGGCACACGGTCTGCCGGCGATCTCGCTGGGCTGGGGTCTGTGGGATCAGGCCAGCGCCATGACCGGTGGGTTGGGCGCGGCCGACCGTGCCCGGTTCGGCCGGGACGGGATCGTCGCGATGTCTTCGGACCAAGCGCTGGAACTGATGGACACCGCGCTGATCGTCGACGAGCCATTCCTGCTGCCCGCCCACATCGATCTCGCGGCGTTGCGAGTCAAGTTCGATCAAGGCACGTTGCCGCCGATGTTCATCGATCTGATCAATGCGCCGACGCGCCGTCAGGTCGACGACTCGCTGGCTGCCGCCAAGTCGAAATCGGCTCTGCTGCAACGTCTCGAAGGGTTGCCGGAAGACGAGCAACAGGCGATCCTGCTAGACCTGGTCCGGGCCAACATCGCCACCGTGCTGGGCAGCGCCAGCCCGGAGGCGATCCATCCGGATAGGGCGTTCCAGGAACTCGGGTTCGACTCATTGACCGCCGTCGAGATGCGCAATCGGCTCAAAGCCGCGACCGGGCTGGCGCTTTCACCGACGCTGATCTTCGACTACCCGAACTCCGCCGCGCTGGCCGGCTACATGTATCGAGAATTGGTCGGAACGTCGGACCAAACCGCGGCCGTCGCGGCCCCTGGCGAAGCCGAGATTCAGCGGGTCGTTGGATCGATCCCGGTCAAGCGTCTTCGGCAGGCCGGGGTACTGGAACTATTGCTGGCACTGGCGAGCGAGGCCGAGGGCGCCGCACAGGCCGCCGCGGTGACCACCGAAAAGGACATCGCGGACATGGACCTCGACGCTCTGGTCAGCGCGGCATTGCGCGACGACGACGACGAGTAGGCGTGGCGTGAGAATCGCGGTCACGGGGGCCAGCGGCGTGCTCGGCCGCGGCCTCGCCACACGTCTGCTCAGCCAGGGCCATGACGTCGCGGGGATCGCCCGCAATCGTCCCGATAGTTGGCCGAGCGCAGCGGATTTCGTCGCGGCAGACATCCGCGACGCCGACGCTGTCCGACGCGCCCTGGCAGGCGCGGACGTGGTCGCGCACTGCGCATGGGCGAAGGGTTCCGGGTACGACGACCAGGTCAACATCAGCGGCACCCGCAACGTGCTCGATGCGATGGCCAAGACCGGTTCCAGGCGAATCGTTTTCGCATCGTCGGCCCATGTGTACGGCGGGGGAGATGCGCCGAAGACCGAACACGACGCCACGACACCGGTCAGCGCCCAGGGCCGACTCAAAGCCCAGGTCGAACAGCTGCTCGCGGATTCGGGTGCGCAATGGGTCGCGATCCGCTCCGCGCTGATACTGGGCAGAAGCGTCGACAACTGGGTGCGCCGCCTGCTCGCATTACCGGCGTTCCGCGACCGCTCGGGCGATCGCCGCCTGCAGGTCGTCCACCTCGACGACGCGCTTCGGCTATTCAACCGCGCCCTCGTACAACCCGAAATCGCTAGCGGAGCAGTGAATCTCGCGGCCGCCGGTTCGGTGACCTTCCGACAGCTCGCCGCCGCGCTGCACCGCCCGGTAGTGCGCCTGGGTTTTGATCCGGCGGAGCTGCAGCTGGTGCAGGGAGCTCCATTGATGGACACCTCGCGGCTGGAAAAGGAGTGGGAGTTCAACCCGGCCTGGGAAGCCGGCGAATGTGTCCAGGATTTCGCGCTGGCGGTGCGCGGCCGGGTCACCGTGGGCAAGCGCGTGGTATCGCTGCCGTGGCGGCTGGCCAACATCCAGGACCTACCCTCGGTCGACGCACCGAGCGATGACGGCGTCAAGCCCAATTGGGCTGGTGCAGCGGGGGATAACGGGGAATTCGATACGCCGATTGACCCGCGGTTCCCCACCTTCCTGGCTACGAACTTGTCCGAGGCCCTGCCCGGCCCGTTTTCGCCGGCGTCGGCGTCGGCGACGGTCCGGGGACTGCGGGCCAGCGCCGTGTGCGTCGCCGAGCGGTTGCGGCCCGGCGGCACGATCCAGCGCGAAATCGCGATGCGCATGGTCGCGGTGTTCGCCCACCGACTGTACGGCGCGATCACCACCGCGCACTACATGGCCGAGACGGTGCCTTTCGTCAAGCCCTCCACGGTGGTGAGTAACAGCGGGTTCTTCGGCCCGAGCATGGCCGCCCTACCCGTCTTCGGCGAGGAGCGTGCGCACTCCAACACCGGCCGAATCCGCAAGCAACTGCGGACCGTCCGCAACATCGGCGTATTCGGGGTCAACCTGGTCGGCCTGTCCGCCGGTGCGCCCCTGGACACCCGCGACTTCGTTGCCGACGTCGATCGCCTGGAACGCCTCTCTGACGGGGACCTCGCCGGGCTCGACGATCGACGGCTGCGGAGCCTGATCTCGCTGGCGCGTGACCAGGTGGTGCACGGCTGGGTGCTGGCGGCGGGCTCGTTCCTGCTGTGCGCGGCGTTCAACGTGTTGCTGCGCGGGTTGTGCGGGCGGGAGATCGCCGCGCCCGGAGGACCGGAATTGGTCAGCGCTCGTTCGGTGGAGGCGATGCAGCGATTGGTGGTTGCCGCGCAGCGCGATCCGAAAGTGACGGCGCTGCTGGCCGAACCCGGAGACCGGTTGGACAAGCTCGCCGTCGAGGCACCGGAATTCCACGCCGCCCTGCTCGACGAGCTGGCGCTCATCGGACATCGTGGCCCGGCCGAGCTCGAGATGCTGTCCACCAGCTACGCCGACGACCCTGAGCTGCTGGTCCGGATGGTGACCAGAGCGATGAGCGCGCCGTCCGCGGCGCTGTCGCAGCGTCCACGGATTCCGCTGCACGCCAAGCCCATTGCGGTGCTGGCCACCCAGCAACTGCGCGACCGTGAAGTCCGCCGCGACAAGGTGGTGCGGGCCAACTGGGTGCTGCGTACGCTGTTGCGCGAGTATGGGCGCAGGTTGGTCGAGGCCGGGATCTTCGACGCCGCCGACGACGTCTTCTATCTGCTCGTCGACGAACTCGACGCACTGCCGGCGGATGTGAGCGCGCTGGTTACCCGGCGCCGGGCCGAACGACGCCGGCTGGTGGCGGTGGCGCCGCCGACGGTGTTCAGCGGAAGTTGGCAGCCGACCGCGGCCTCGTCGGCCGCGCTGGCCACCGGGGGCACGCTGCGCGGCGTCGGCGTGTGCGGCGGCCGAGTGCGCGGGCGGGTGCGCATCGTGCGGCCGGAGACCATCGACGACCTGCAGCCGGGGGAGGTCCTCGTCGCGGAGGTGACCGACGTCGGGTACACCGCGGCGTTCTGTTACGCCGCGGCCGTCGTCACCGAACTCGGCGGTCCGATGTCACACGCCGCGGTGGTGGCGCGCGAATTCGGCTTCCCCTGTGTGGTCGACGTTCAAGGGGCAACCAGGGCGCTGCCGGCGGGCGCCCTCGTTGAGGTCGACGGCACCACGGGCGAGATTCACCTGCTGGAGCTTGCCGCCGACGACGCGCCCTGAGCTAGTCGAATTCCATCTCCAGCTCGACCGGCCCGCTCAGCCCAAGCATCGGTTTCCAGCGAGCAGTTGCCACCTGGCGTGGGTTGGTCATGCGTTGGGCGAGCACTTTGAGCGCCCCTGTGAGCTCGGTCCGGGCGAGGTTCGCGCCGAGACAATAGTGGGCGCCGCCGCCGAACGTCAGAATGGGCGGCGGGTCCTCGCGGGTGATGTCGAAGCGCTCCGGGTGTGGGTAAACCTCCGGATCGCAGTTGGCGGCAAAGGTATTCACCGAAATGAAAGTGCCGGCCGGAAAGGTGTAGCCGGCGAATGTGACGTTGTCGAGGACCGTGCGCAGGGTGGTGCAGACCGCCGGCGAATGCCGCATGCATTCCTCGACGGCTCGCATCGCGAGGCCGGGATTGTCGCGGAGCATCGCCAGTTGTTCGGGGTGGTCGCACAGCGCGTGCATGCAGGCGGCCAGCTGATTGCGGGTGGTGTCGGTGCCGGCGCTGAGAATGCTGAACGCCAGCATGCGCATCTCCGCGTTGCTCAGCCGGTCGCCGCCGTCCTGGGCGCGGATGAGCTCGGAGATCAGGTCGTCGGTCAACCGGTTCCGCCGTTCGGCGAGCATGTCGTCGATGTAGGCGTCGAACTCGTCCCACGCCCGGATCACGATGTGCTGCTCATTCGCCAGGTCGGAGTCGAACCTGACGATCTTGAAAATGTCCTCCGCCCATAGGGAGAACTGCTCCCAGTCCTGAGGAGGCGCTCCCAGCAGTGCGCAGATGATCGGGATCGGGTACGGCCGGGCGATGGCGGTGACGAAGTCACACCGGCCGGTATCGGCGACCTGATCGATCAGCTCGTTGATCACCGTCTCGATGGTGCCTTCCATGCGCGCGGACGCCCGCGGCGTGAAGGCTTTGGACACCAGACCGCGCAGCCTGCGGTGTTCCTCGCCGTCCATGCCCAGGATGGTGCCGAGCACCCGCTCATAGAGCGGGCCGGACGTGATCCCGCGGGCCGTCATGTGCATGCCGGGCGGGAAAACGAACCGGGGATCGCGAAGTATCCCGCGGGCGAGTTCGTAGCCGAGCACCTCGGGTCCCAGCGGCCCGATGGCGATCGGTGATTGCTTGCGCGCCTGGTGGATCCGCGGGCCGACCTCCTGCACGGTGTCGGTGATGTCGTACTGCAGCGTCGGGAGGTCGGCCTCGAAGACGCTGGGTGCTGCGGTGTCGACGCTCATTATGCTGTCCTCCTCGGACCGAAATCAGTTCGGCTGGTAGCGCTTTGGTAGTACTTCTATCGGCGCCGAAATGGCCTCGCCGGGCGCCAGCTCCCCGGAATTCGCCAAATCCGGCATCAACCTTGCCGTGGCGGTGTCGACGATCGTGGCCAGGTTGTCCCGTACCTTTTCGAGGGTGAGCTCGGAATCGTAATGACCGGTAGTCTGGCCGAACACCCGGATGCCCACGTTTCCGCCGCCCGCCTCGAGGTTGGCTCCGGACAACGGGCAGCTCTCGTGGACAAGGAAGGCCACCGCGGGTGAGACCAGGCCCGTCGGAAAGTGATCCTCCATCAGCTTGGTAAAGGCGGACGGGTTGTTGAAATGCCGCACGGCGCTGGTGTTGGCCGCCGGCCCTAACGCGTTGACCTTGATGCCCAGCGGTGCGCCTTCGACCGCGAGACCGCGTGTCAGCCCGAAGATTCCGCCCTTGGCGGCACCGTAGATGGACAGGTTCTCCAGCCCGAACATCGCCCCGGACGTCGTGTTAACGATGCGGCCGTAACCGGCGTCCCGCATATGCGGCCAGGCCGCCCGGCACATCCACACGGTTCCCATCAGGTGCACGTCGATGACGTTGCGGATGTCGGCGTCGGAAATCTCGTCGAAGTGCGCCATGAAGCAAACGCCGGCATTGTTCACCAGAATGTCGAGGCGACCCCACGAGTCCAGCGTGGTCTGGACGACCCGGCATGCACCGTCCTGATCGGCGACGCTGTGCAGGTCCGCGACAGCCTCGCCACCCGTCGCGCAAATCTCAGCGGCCACCTGTTCGGCGTTGGCGCGCAATAGGCTTCGCCCGTCGGGCCCGACGCCGAGGTCGTTGACGACGACCTTGGCTCCGCGCTCGGCCAGCAGCTTCGCGTGCGACCGCCCCAGGCTCGGCTCCTGGCCGCCGGCGCCGGTGACGATCGCGACCCGGCCGTCGAAGCGGAGTTCGCTCACGATGTCTCCGTCGCGAGTATCCGCAGCGGCAAGCGCGTCAGGGCGCACGTCGGCGATGGCCACGTGATCTTTGGGTTGCGCGGTGCAGCGAGGACGTCTTCGCGGCGGGTCAGCGCGTAATAGCCGTCGCTCAACACTACTGGGCCGGTGTCCCGCAATGCCGCCCAGCCGACGCCGCGGCCGAGCGCCATCGGCAGGTCGTCCAGGTCGAGCTCCGTGATTTCCCGCGGGTCGCCAGCCATGCCGTCTCCAATCACGGAATGTTGGTCGCCAGGAAGGTCAGTGGCAGGCCCAGGATCGACAGGTCGTTCTCGTCGAGGTAGGTGCCCTCGCCCTCCATGTGTTGCCGGAATCGCATTGTCGCGCCGTAGCGCTCGGCGACGGCATCGCCGGTAGCGACTTCCGGGACTCCGATCACCACGGTGAACACGCCGTCGCCGTTGCGCTCGAGGAACTCCGTCACCGAAACGGCAACCTCCCCGGTCGACCCGGCGATGGGGCTGATCAGCTCGATGCCCCGACTCCAGTCGAGGTCGATGTCCAGGCCGAGCTCGGCCAGCTGCAGGGGCTCGAAGACGAATCCGAGGTCGCTGAACATTTGTGTCGCGGCGGCATGCCGTTCGGGCGCCACGGCGAACACGACGTGGTGAAGCGAGGGTTCTTCGGGCATCGCGGTCTTCCTATCGAGAATCGGCGCGCAGCACCCCGCGCGGCAGGAGCAGTGGCAGGTCGTTGTAGGTGACGATGCCAGGAGGGGCGGCGACGACGGCGGGGATCGCGCTGATCGGGGGCATCGCGGTGATGGTGAGGCCCAACATGATGTAGTCGTCCAAGGTTGTGCCCTCGAAGTCCGGCGGTGGCAGGAAGCTCAGCGTGGTCTTGATCGTCGGTCGGCCTTGCACCTCGATGGTGTGGCCCATGTCCAGCGGCCAGTCCGGTTCCAGCCGTTGTCCCTTGCGCCATTGCCCGCCGATCTCGATGACCTCTCGGCCGGCTAAAATCCCTTTCCAGCGAACGTGGATGCCCGCAACGCAGCCCTTCGCGATGGTCCAGTCCCCGGGCAGCTGCAGGTCCTCGGTGGTCTGGGCGTACTCGGCTTCACAACGGACCTCGTCGAGCTCGACGCCGAGGGCTTCGGCGAGCAACAACACGCCGTCGCGGAAGATGCCAGATCCTTTCTCGGTGACAGCCGGTAGGTCCGGATGGTCGATGGGATAGCCGAAGCCCATGGGGATTTCGGTCGCCGGCGAGTTATAGATCGTGGTATCAAACGACTCCAGCACCGAGACCTTGTCCACCCGGTCGGATAGCCCCGCCGATACGATGGCGAAGAGCTGGATGAAACCGGGGTTGATGCCGCTGCCGAAGATGCTTGATCCGCCGTCTTCGCAGGCCTGCGCGATGCGTTCCCGGCCGGCACCGAGGAAGTGGCCGGTGATGAAGCCGGCGGTTCCCACCACATTGATGCCCGCGCCGAGGATGCGGACCAGCTCGTCGACGTCTGCGAACATCGGGTTGTAGACCACGCAGTCCGGCTTGAGTGCGAGCAGCGCATCAATGTCGTTGGTGGCCTTGATGTCCAGTGGCAGGATGCCGCAAAGCTCGCCGACGTCACGCCCGGCCTTCTCCGGCGACCAGGCGTAGCATCCGACCAGCTCCAGCGTCGGGTTGGCGGCTATCGCTTTGACCGAGCTTTTGCCGACGTTGCCCGTCGTCCACTGAACGACGCGATAGTTCACGGGTGCGACGCCGCCTGCCCTTGGCGCGCCAGCCTGTCGTTGTGGATCTTGACGAGTTCACGGAACCCCAGCCGGTGATACTTCGGTATCGGCTGGATGCCCCAGACGTCCTGCGCGGTGGCTTTGCCCTCGGCGCCCTCGGGCGGTCCGAACGGCGGGTAGGGGTACTTGCACTCCAAAGTGTCGTTGGAGTAACGGATCTTGAGTAGCTCACTGCAGATCTGGGTGAGGCTCAGCGTGGGGTAGCCGTAGTAGACGGCCATGAACGGTAACGTGAAGGCGCCCTCAATCACCAAGGCCACCAGGCACACCAACACAGCCCGCTTGATCCATTTGTGCATCCGCGCGTAGTACGGTGTCGTCCCCGGTTCGAGGTCAGCGCCGGGGTCCTTGTCGTCGGTGGTCGAAGCTGCAGAAGGACTGCTCATGGTCCCACTCCTTGTTAGTCGGAGAAGATTTCGCGATTGACGGTGTGCAGATAGGGGATGGCGAGGAACGGGGTGATGTAGAAGATGTCGTATAGCCACCAGCCGATGACCGGGAAGACCACTCCGGCGTAGCGCACGTCGGCGAACATGGTCATGTTGAACACGTAGGCCGACCAGATGACCACGCCCATCCAGCAGGTGACGACCATCCACTGGTGACCCCACCGCTTCATCTGCAGGAAGCCGATTGCCGCGGCCACGCGCATCGAGAAGACCGTGAAGATCAAGCCCGCTACATAGGCCTTTTCGCCCGGCCCCGCCGCGCCGCCGATCCACAGTTCGTTGTAATGCCAGAAATAACCGGCGTCGAACATGTTGCCCCAGCCGACCATCAGCACGCGGTTGATCAAGGTGTGGTTGGCGACCAGGTCCAATGCCCAGCCCAGGCTGTTGAGCATTCCGTCGATCAGCACCAGGTAGCCGATCAGGGTGACGATCATGGGCCGCACCGACAGGCCGGCCCGCAGGGCCTGGCGCTGCAGCCACACCCCACGCATGAAGATGGGGAATCCGATCAGGCCCGGTGCCCACATGCCCATCAGCGCGGCGCCGACGATCATCCACTTGTCGGCGTGGCGCTGAGCCCGGCGCGATTCGTCGTGATGGTCCTCGAGGCTGACCGATGCCTCGCTACCATCCGAATGTCGTTTCAACAAGGGCAGATTCACAGGTCCCACCACCCCCGCGCGAACGACATGTAGAGCTGGACGCCGAACATCGCCAGCAGGTAGCCGTAGATGAAGATCTGGAAGACGATGAGCGCCCTCTTGCGCTTCTCCTCTTGTCGGTCCATGTCGTGCTCCTTTCTACGAACTGCTCGATGCGTCTGCGGTTCCCAGGCTGGCAGCCGCGACTTCACGTAAGCCGTCGGTGACGGCACCGTCGGTGCTCAGTGGCGCGAGTATGCACGCATCGGCCGCATCCAATTCGGTTGCGCCCGCGGCGATCAAGTGGGCCGCCGTGACGAGCACCCTGGTTGACGGCGGCTCGAAGTGGAAGGCTTGATCTGCGGTGCGGATCGCGACGGCGCAGCCGACCAGGCGCCTCGCCGTGGCCACCGGAATTCCGGATTCGGCGACAACCACCTCCGCCTCCCGGTCGGGCGGCAGGTACTGCATCGCCAGCGTCGCGAACCGCTGGCGGAACGAGGGTTTGAGCTCTTTGAGTGAGCTGCGATAAGCGGGGTTGTAGGAACACACCAGCATGAATTCCTCCGGTGCTTTCACCACCTCGCCGGCCCTGTCGAGGTAGAGGGAGCGCCGGTGATCGGTGAGCGAATGCAGGATCGCCAGTGAGTCGTGCCGGGCCTCGACGACTTCGTCGAGGTAGCAGATCGCGCCGGCCTTGACCGCCCGGGTCAGTGGACCATCGGTCCAGACCACGTCGCCGCCGGTCACCATGAAGCGGCCGACGAGATCGGAGCTGGTGAGGTCGTCGTGGCAACTGATGGTGACCACGGGGCGTTGCAACAGTGAACCCATGTGCTCGACGAACCGGGTCTTGCCACATCCGGTGGGGCCGGTGAGCATCACCGGGATTCGCCGGTGAAAGCCTTGCTCGAACAGCTGAACTTCGTTGCCGTTGGCGAAGTATGTCTCGGTGGTCATCTCTTCCTCTGCGGGTCGGCCATCATGCGGTGACCAGTTCACGATGGACATGGGCCAGTACCCGGGGCAGCTCCTCGATGCGCCGGATCCGTTGCGACCGGCGTGGCCCGAACACCTCGGGGAGGGGATCGACCCGGGTCGGTCCCACTCCCACGTAGTACATCGACACCCCGGCCTCGCTGGCCTCCTCTACGGCATGCGCGGCGTCGGCCCAGGCATACCGGCCCTCATAGCCTTCATCGGAGATGAGCCCGTCACCGATGACAATCAGCAGCCGGCGCTCGGAGACCTGCGCCAGCAGTCGGCTCGTCAAATGGCGAAGTGGCGCGCCGAGTCTGGTGTATCCGCGGGTGGACAGCCCCAGCCCGCTCGGCGGTACGAATCGACGGTCCTCAAAGTCCTTCAAACAGCGGACTTCGACTCGATGGCGGGTGTTGCCCGTGAAGACGAAAACGCCGTGGCGCTCGCGTGCCAGCGTCATGGCACGGGAAAGCGCGTCGGCACAGGACAATTCCAGCTGGAACACGCGACCACCATGGACCCCCAGCGACGAACTGCCGTCGAGCAGCAAGGCCGTGGTGACGTCGCGGCCGTTGGGCAGCAAGTCGCGAAACACCTTCGGCTCCTTCGCCTCGCCGGTCGCCAGATCGATGTAATGACTGACGTACTGGTCGACATCGAGGTCGGAGCCGTCCTCGAGGCGATTGGTCATCGCACGGTGGGTGTGTTCCTCGAACCACTTACGGACGTCGACGGCCACCGGCACTGGCCGGCCGGTGTGCCGTCCGTCGGCATGCTCGACAACCGCGACGTGGTCGCGCATGAATCGCTGTGTCCACATGTTCCACTCGGGATAGGGAATGCCGGGCCGGTGTCGGGGCGTGACGTCGAGATCGTTGTCCTGCGGCCGGCTCGGTGGCGGAAGATTGGGATTGCGGACGCCTCCGTCGCCGCCGACCGGAACCGAGTAGGGCCGCGGCAAACGCTTCTGCGTTGTGGTCCATGGCATCCTGCCAAAGCTGCGTCGCAACTTGTCGGCCACACCATGTGGTGCCGTATATGCCAGCGGCAACGAGCCCAGCAGCGGGTGAACCGTCAATTCCTGGCGCGTGCCCGCCAATGTGATTGCCAAGTTCAACATCTGAACGGCAGGCATGTCACCGTTTTCGATGTGGATGTCCGGCAGCAGCCGTCGGACCTCGGGGAGCAGGCCGGGCCATCGCGACGCGATCCAGCCGAGCGCGACGCCGGCCTCGACCAGTGTCAGCGCACGCAGTTCTCGGGCCGAAAGCTCGTTGAGGCGATATTCGATGACGCGTTCTTTCGACGGCGAACATTGCAGCGCCACACCGCAAGTCAGGGTCCTGCGTGTCCAATCGGGCGGCGCGGGGTAGGGGACATGAACGAACGTGAGCGCTGCGTTCACACCGAAGCCACGTCGTTCGCCCGTGACGAGCCGCACGCCTTCGCGGCGTTGGTCGCTGAGCGCGACTGCCGTTACGGAGCAGCCTCGCTCCAGGGCCATCGCGTGACCGTCGGACTGGTCAACCATCGGCGAAATCCAGTGCGCTCCGACTGCCCGGGCCGCGGCTCAGAACGTGCCGATGTTGGAGAACAGCCAGTACCAGAACCAGATGATCAGCCCGGTGCCGCCCCATGCGGCGACGTAGCGAAGAATTTCCCATAGATAGCCCATGATGTGACTTCCTCGGTGGCGTAGTGGATTTCAGGTCGCACATTTCAATCGGAGAAGAGTTCGCGGTTGACGGTGTGCAGATAGGGGATCGCCAGGAACGGGGTGATGTAGAAGATGTCGTAGAGCCACCAGCCGACGACCGGCAGCACGACTCCGGCGAAGCGCACGTCGGCGAACATGGTCATGTTGAAGACGTAGGTAATCCAGATCACCGCGCCCATCCAGCAGGTGACCACCATCCACTGATGGCCCCAGCGCTTCATCTGCAGGAAGCCGATGGCCGCGGCGATGCGCATGGTGAAGACGGTCAGAATGAGCCCGACTTCCAAAGCTTTTTCGCCAGGACCGGCCGCGCCGCCGAGCCACAGCTCGTTGTAGTGCCAGAAGTAACCGGCGTCGAACATGTTGCCCCACCCGTTGAGCAGCACGCGGGCCAGAATGGTGTGGTTCGCCACCAGGTCAAGCGCCCAGCCGACGGTGTTAATGGCGGCGTCGATGATGACGAGGTAGCCGAGCAGCGTGACCAGCATCGGCCGAACGGAGAGACCGTCACGCTGGGCGCGGCGCAGCAACCGCACGCCCCACAAGAACAACGGCAGGCCGAAGATGCCAAGCGCCGCTGTGCCGATCAGCAGACTGCCGGAGATGAGCCATTTGTCGGCCTGGCGCTGCGCGAGTTGCGAGCGTTGCATGTGCTCGTCGATGGTCAGGCTCGCCTGACCGTCGCCGGGCGACTTGAGCTTCGGCAGATTCACGAACCCCTCCCCGTCATCGGCACTGATTGGATCGGCGTCTGCACTATAACAGGCTGACTATAGTCAGCAGAAGGCATCGAGAGCGGTGCGCGACAAAACTGGCCGTCCCGATACCGGCCTTGCCGGTTAATGGTGTTAATACTCGGCACAACGGCACTATCCGCGCTGAATGTCGCCGCGCATGCCTCTCGGTCAGGGAGCTTCTACTGACGAAAGTCAGCCTCGGATCGTTGACACACGGTCACGCGGACGCCTACGCTCAGCGAGCGCTCAGCCGTTCCGGCCCGCAAAGGAGTAGCAATGACGCTCGACGCCCCGGCCGAGAAAAAGTATCGCGTTATCCAATGGGGCATAGGCAATGTCGGGACGGTGGCATTGCGCCATTTCGCGCATAACCCCGCCTTCGAGGTGGTCGGGGTGCTATGTAATCGTCCGGAGAAAGTGGGCAGGGACGCCGGAGAACTGGTCGGTGTCGCACCGATCGGGGTGCTGGCGACCACCGATAAGGCGGCGATCGAAGCGCTCGACGCCGATTGCGTGTTCTACGCGCCGTTGTGGTCGGATCCCGACGAGGTGTGTCGGCTGTTGCGCGGAGGGAAGAACGTCGTCGCCTCGGGCGGGGCCTGGTGGTTTCGCACCAAGCACAGCCAGGCGGACATCGACAAGATCGATGCGGCGTGCCACGCGGGCGGGACGTCGTTTCATGCCGGAGGCGTCAACCCGGGATTCGCCGGAGACCTGCTGGTCCTCACGCTGGCCCGCATTGTGAGCCGAATCGACGCCATCCACATCTACGAGGTGGTGAACTTCGGCAAGGACACGTTGAAATACCTCTACGAGATGGGAATGGGGGATACCCCCGAGGAGTTCCATGCCGGGCCGAACCTGCTCGGCAACGCCTGGCCGTTGTTCGCTCAATCGATGGCCATGGTGGTCGACGGCTTTGGGAAGACGGTCGACGAGTACACCACCGACGTCGCACTGGGAACCGCGATCCGCGACATCCCGTTTGAGGGAGGCCCGACCAGCGACATGCCGGGCTTCAAGGGCACCATCAAGAAGGGGACCGTCGCCTCGCAACATCACAAGTGGACGACGTGGGTCGACGGCAAGCCGTTGATCACCTTCCATGAGATGTACACGATGGATGAGTACGATGCGATTGACCCGCAACCGGATTGGGGCGGGCACTATCATTACCGCATCGTGATCGAGGGCGACGAGCCCACCGAGCTGATCCTGCAGGCGCCGGCCGATCCGCAGGGTAATTACCCCAAACCGGGCTACACCTGGACCGCGATGGGCCCGGCGAACACCGTTCCGGCCGTGTGTGATGCCGCGCCGGGCTTCCTGACGCACAGGGAGCTCGGGTTGGTGCCATTGCTCGGCGTAGTCCGCTAGTACGCGAAAGCCGCTGCGGCGTCAGGGCTTCAGACTGCGCAAAGTCCTCGCCACGTAGTCCTCCAGCAGGGTATGCCCCGTGGGCCAGTGGTTGGTGGTGATCAGCAGCGCGTAGAGGCCCAGCAGGAAGAACACCGCGCTGTTCATGGGATTGACCTCGTGGTCCGTCTCACCGCGCTGCTGGGCCATCTCGATTTCGCGGGCGACCAACACGATCAACGGGTGGTCCCGGCCGTCTTCGGTCTGCGGCCGGGTTTGGGAGAAGTGTAGTGCGAGAAAGTCATTGAAGAGTAGGTCGCCCAGCCGTCGTTCCAATCCGACCACCAAGCGGACCGCCTCGTTCAACGCCGAAACGAGATCGTGCTTGGATTTGAGGAATTGCGCGAACTGCTTGGCAATCCGGTCCTCTTCGCGGCGCTCCAGCTCCAGCAGCACGTGCTCCTTGGTAGGGAAGTGGAAGAAGAAGGTGCCGTGGGCAACTCCGGCGGCAGCGACGATTGCGCTGACGTCGGCCTCGGCCATGCCGGCGCGAGCGAACTCCGCGATTGCGGCGCCCATCAAACGCTCCCGCGTCTGCAGGCGCTTGGCTTCTCGCGCCGACAGCCTGTCCGTAACAGCCATTGCCAGTCCTCACGGTTGACCTGACTCATGTCGAAGTGGCCAGGCTCAGTCACCCATTATGCCGTGCCAGCGCCAGAAACGCTTACCTAACTTGATCGTTCTTGGATCCGTACCATAGTCGGCCGATATTTGCCGCGATTAGTCATTGACTTTAGTCAGTAATCTTCTTAGATTGAACCGCGCACACACTCGTTCGAGGGAGCCCAGCATGGCATTGGAGCAGTTCAGGCTGGACGGACAGGTCGCGATCGTCACCGGAGCCGGGAAGGGTGTGGGAGCGGGCATTGCCCGGGTGTTGGCGGAGGCGGGCGCCACGGTGGTCGGGACCGCACGTACCGCGGCGGATATCGTTGGCACGATTGAGCGTATCGAAGCCGCCGGCGGCAAGGGCCTGGCGCTGGTCGCGGACGCGATGAGTCGTCCGGACGGAGAACGGGTCGTGAACACGGCCATGGAGCGCCTCGGCCGCATCGATATTCTGGTCAACAATGTCGGCGGGTCCAGCTACGCGCGGTTCCTGGACATCACCGACGAGGATTTCCGGCACACGTTCGACTGGTGTGTGACGTCGGCCTTCATCATGAGTCAGCTCGTCGCGCCGCACATGCTCGACGCCGGGAACGGTTCCATCATCAACATCTCGTCGGGCTCGGCGAGGTTCGGCATTCGGGCGCTGACCGCTTATTGCGTCGCAAAGGGCGGCCTGGAAGCTCTCACTCGCGCCATGGCGCAGGAGCTCGCGCCCAAGATTCGCGTCAACGCCATCGCCCTGGGCTCTTTCGCCACCGACGGTCTGAAAGGCAGCCTGGACCTGATGCCCGGGTCGCTGGAAAAGATGCAGGAGGCCACACCGTTGCATCGGCTGGGCGACGTCGAGGATCTCGGACGGCTCGCGGTGTATCTGTCCACGCGCGATTGCTATGCGACCAACGCCACTTTCCACGTCGATGGTGGCATCGACTCCAACAATTCGCCGCTGCCAATACCCGACTACTGATCCTGTGCGGCGATCAAACGCGTCAGGATGGGTGCATCTACCGGCCGCTGGAAGGACGAGGTAACCATGCGCAGAGTCATTCAGTTCTCCACCGGTAACGTGGGCCGGCATTCGCTGCGGGCGATCATCGGCAGACCAGATCTCGAACTGGTCGGCGTGCACGCCGCCAGCAGCGAGAAGATTGGTCAGGATGCGGCGCAGTTGTGCGGACTGGACGAAGCGACCGGTATCCCCGCCACTGACGACATCGACGCCCTGGTGGCCCTCGGCGCCGACTGCGTCGTCTACACGTCGCAGGGTGAGACCCGGCCGATGGAAGCCATCGAGCAGATGTCCAAGTTCCTTTCCGCGGGCACCAACGTCGTCGGTACATCGATGGTCTGGCTGGTCACGCCGCGCCACGCCGACGATTGGTTGCGGCAGCCCCTGGAGCGTGCCTGCGCGGCCGGCAACGCGTCGCTCTATGTCAACGGCATCGACCCCGGCTTTTCCGGCGATACGCTGGTGGCTTCGGCGGCCAGCCTGACCACACGGGTCTCCTCGATCACCGTGCAGGAGATCTTCGACTACGGAAACTACGACGACGCCGAGTTCACCGGTGCGGCAATGGGTTTCGGATCGGCACCGGACGACGATTCGCCGATGATGTTCCTGCCCGGGGTGATCGTGGCGATGTGGGGTGGTCAGGTCCGAAGCCTCGCGGACCACCTCGACATCAAGCTCGACGACGTGCGTCAGCGCGTTGAACCTTGGTACACGCCGGAACGGATCGACTGCACCATGATGACGGTGCAGCCGGGGCAGATGGCCGCCGTCCGGTTCGCCACCGAGGGTGTCCGCGACGGCGAACCCGTCATCACCCTCGAGCACGTCACCAGGCTCACCCAGGCCGCCGCACCCGACTGGGAATTCCCGCCCGAGGGTCATACCGGGGTGCATCGTGTCGTCGTGGAGGGCGAGCCGCGGGTCGAAATCAACACCCACGTTTCCCACCCTCTGTTCGATTCCACTGATGCCGGCTGCATTTCGACGGCCGGCCGGGTCGTGAACGCGATCGACTGGGTGTGCCGCGCGCCGCAGGGGCTCATCGCGGTGGAGGACATACCACTGTCCGCGACGATGCGCGGGCTGATGTGGAACGAGCGCTAACCACCCTTACCGATATCGGCTCGAGCCCATAGGCTGGGCTGCCAGATGGACATTCGTTTCGGTGGCCGGATTTGGCGTGTTCGCGCTACCCATGCGCGCGGTAAGGGATACAAATAGCTGACTTCAGAAGGAGAAGCTCATGGGTATGGCGCGCACGTCCGCACTCGGCTTGACGGCTACCGCAATTCTGATCAGCGCCACGGTGGTCGGCTGCGGAGACAAGAGCCCGACGGCATCGTCGGGGTCGGCCTCATCATCAAACTCGGCTGCCCCGTCGAACCCCCCGGCCAGCGCGGCCCCGCCCGCACCGGGAGCGCCGGCGGACTACAGCAATCTGCTGATCAAGCCCAGCGACGTCGACCCCAATGCCACTGCTGACGGGCCACCGAGTCAGAATCCGAGCGGCATCACCGGAGTGGGACAGGTCTTCAAGAACCCCGACGGCAAGCGCACCATCATCGACACCATCGCGGTTTTTCCTGACGCGGCCACCGCCACCCAGACCGCGGAGAACATGCGCGACGTCGTCGGTAAGAAAGTCAACGGGCAACAGCAGCCCATTGACATCGGCACCAACGGGTTCATGGTGATAGGCCAGGGCACCGACCCGGCCAATCCGATGGAGATCTCCGAGGCGGTGTTCGTTGTGGGCAGGGCCATGGTCGACCTTGAATCCGATTGTGTCATAGGCAATCCCACGCCGGCCGACGTTCTGCTCGATCTCGCCCGCAAACAAGAGGCCGCGGTCAAAGCGGGCCTGCCGGCTAGCTGAGCGGCCGCTCGCTCACAGCGGCCAGCTGTTCGGCCCGACCACGTAACGCAATGCCGCGGCGGGCGGCAACGGCTGCGGTTCGCCCACCGATATCGCGTCGACAATGAGAGCGACGTAACGACGCCAGCCGTCGCTGTCGGCCTCCATGGTCGACAGCACGCCGAAGAGCATCGCGACCAGGCGAGGTAAGTCGTCGGCGACCAGGTCGGCTCGAATGCTGCCGACTCGCTGGCCTTCCAGCATCAGGTCGCCGAGCGCGGCGTTGAGCGATGACGAGATGTCCGATGTCAGCGACCCGGCCCGGCGCGCCGCGGTCAGCAGATGGTGTTCGCGGGCACCCAGCGCGATCGCCGCTTCGATCAGTTGGGTAAGACCCCGCAGCGGATCCTTTGCCAGCCGGGCGCTGTCGATCACCGGGGTTAGGTCCTCCGCGATGCTTTGATCCAGGGCGGCGCGCACCAGGTCGGCCTTGGCCGGGAATCTGCGGTAAAGAGTTCGCTCACCTACGCCGGCGCGACGCGCGACCGCCTCTGCCGGGGCATCGGGGCCCAACTCGCCATAGACCTCGCGCGCCGCGCGCAGGATGCGCTCGACGTTGCGTGCCGCGTCCGCCCGCAACGGTCGGTCCTCAACCGCGGTCATCGTGATAGCGTAACTGACAGTTGACTGCCAACAACCGCGGCTCTACGCTTTAGAACTGGCAGGCAGCTGACACTTAGTGGGAAACGTGGTATATGTCAATATCTTTGGAAACCTCCGACTCGTCTTCTGACGCACACCTTCCCGTACTGCCCGTCCCGCGGGCGCCGCGGTGCCCGCTCGCGCCCCCGCCCGAGTTCGTGGACTGGCGAGAACAACCCGGGCTGCGACGCGCGGTGTTTCAAGGCAACCCGGTCTGGGTGGTCAGCCGCTACCGAGACATCCGAGCGGCCCTAGTCGACCCCCGCCTGTCCGCAAAGACCATCCCGGATTCCATCATGCCCACCGACGCCGAAAACAAGGTCCCGGTGATGTTCGCGCGGACCGACGATCCCGAGCATCACCGTTTGCGCCGCATGATGACCAGCAACTTCACCTTCCGGCGTTGCGAATCGATGCGGCCGCACATCCAGGAAATGGTCGACCATTATCTCGGCCAGATGATCGACAACGGTGCGCCGGCCGACCTGGTACGTGAATTCGCATTGCCGGTGCCCTCGATGGTGATCGCTTTGTTGCTGGGGGTGCCTCCCGAAGACCTCGAACTCTTCCAGCACAGCACCACGGCCGGGCTTGACCAGAAATCCACCGATGCGGAAAAGGGCCAGGCGTTCGGGGCCATGTACGCCTACATCGAGGAGTTGGTGGAACGCAAAGCCCGCGAACCCGGCGACGACTTGATCAGCCGACTGGTCACCGAATACGTTGCGACGGGCCAACTCGATCACGCCACCACGTCCATGAACTGCGTGATCATGATGCAGGCCGGCCACGAAACGACCGCGAACATGATCTCGTTGGGAACGGTTGCGCTGCTGGAACATCCGGACGTTTATCAGCGACTCGGACAAACCGACGACCCCGCCGCCATCGCCAACGTCGTCGAAGAGCTGATGCGCTACCTGTCCATCGTGCACAGTCAGGTCGACCGCGTCGCGACCGAAGACTTGGTTATCGGTGGTCAACTGATTCGCGCCGGAGAGTTCGTCATCATGAGCCTGCTCGCCGGCAATTGGGATGCCGAATTCGTCGACAATCCGGAATCCTTTGATCCGGACCGAAATGCCCGCGGGCACTTGGGCTTCGGATATGGTGTGCATCAATGCATCGGAGCGAACCTGGCCCGTGTCGAGATGCAGGTCGCGTTCGCCACGCTGGCGCGCCGCCTGCCTGGACTCAAAGTGGCGGTAGCGCGCGAGCAGCTGAGGTTCAAAGACGCCCACATCTATGGCATGAAAGAACTCCCGGTGAGCTGGTGACGTCGTCAACCAACGAACTGCGGTTCGACGGCCAGGTCGCGGTAATCACCGGTGCCGGTGGTGGTTTGGGCAGAGAGTATGCGCTGCTGCTGGCCTCCCGTGGTGCGCGCATCGTCGTCAACGACGTGGGCGGGTCCGTGACCGGGGATGGGGCCGATAGTGAGGCCGCTGATGCTACGGCGGCTCAGATCCGCGACCTGGGTGGTGAGGCGTTAGCGGATAACCACAGCGTGACCGATCCGCAAGGCGGCCAAGCGATCATCGACACCGCTCTGGGCGCCTGGGGACGAATCGACATCGTGATCAACAACGCCGGCATCGTCGGCGACGCGCCATTTGAGGACATGACGGCCGAGCGGCTGCAGCCATTGCTGGATGTGCATCTCAAGGGCGCGTTCTACGTCACCAGGCCGGCCTGGAAAGTGATGCGCGAGCACGGGTATGGCCGCATCCTCAATACCTGTTCGGCGGCCGGGATGCTGGGTGCCAGCGGTATGAGTAATTACGGCTCGGCCAAGACCGGACTGATCGGTCTCACCCGAGTGCTGGCCGCCGAAGGCGCCGACCACAATATCAAGGTCAATGCCATCGCCCCGATTGCCTACACCCGGATGCTCACCCACTCCATTGACGGCGCCGCCCAACCGGGCGATGCGGCTGCTCAGGCGGTATTGAATGACCTTGTGGGCCAGTACCTCCAGAAACTCGACCCGGCGTTGGTGGCGCCGGTGGCGGCCTTCCTGACCCACCGTGATTGTCCAGTATCCGGTGAGATCTATACCGTTGGCGCCGGCCATGTTTCGCGATTCTTCATCGGGCGGACGAAGGGCTACTACAGGTCAGAGCTGTCCATCGAGGACGTGCGTGACCATCTGGACGAGATCCACGACGAAGCCGGCTACACCGTGCCGGGCGGGCCCGGTGACGAAATGAGCGAGCTGTTCGCCACGATCATGGGCAGCCTCAGCACCTGAACGCCGTACCGACACCATCCGGTGGCGGCGCCGGCTTCAGGCAGCCGAACTGCTCGATGCCGGCGGGACTGAATTTGACCGCCGCCTGATGAGCGTAGTTGACGCAATACAGGCCGGCTGGGTCGGCGCGGCACCGGTAGTCGCCGAACGACAGCGAATCTCCGTTCGCCAGTTCCGGCCCGTTGCCGTAGATGAACGGACCGGGATCCGCCCGGGCCAAGCCGATCTGCAGATTCACCCCGTCGAAGTTGACCCAGCCGCCTTGCCATTGGCCATAAGCCGTGGCGGGCGCTGGCGGGGGGTTGGTCAAACTCACCAGGCAGGCCAGGGCCCCCGCGGTGTGTTTGGCGTCCGTCATGCAGGAGACCTTGGCGGCATCAGCCGTGAGCGCGATGTCGTCGCCGAGCGGCGTGGCCGCGCCGTCGCGGGTGGCCGTGTGGAAGCGGCTCGGGTCGGCGGGGTGGCCGGCCTCTATCCACCCGATGACATCGGAGATCGCGGCACTCGCCGTCGGCGCCGTCGACGCTTGCGGCGACTTGCTTACCGACGCGCCGGCGCCGGTGGATGTCTGGGGAGTGCTTGGGGTTGGTGCCGAATGGTCGCCGGTGGTGTGTGAGCACCCGGCGGCCAGTAACGACGCGGCGATCATCGCAGCTATCCGCATTCAGTCAGGCTAACCGCCGCGCCGGGTATTTAAGGCGCTGCGCGCGCGTTACCACCGTCATGTCCGTTACCGTCGGGTTATGCATCAGCGCACCGTCCGCGCACGCACGGCCATCGGCACCGTCGAAGGCTTCACCCGCGACGGGGTCAATCGGTGGCGATCGATCCCGTATGCCCGGCCACCGGTGGGAAGCCTGCGCTTCCGGGCACCGCAGCCGGCGCTGCCGTGGTCGGGTGTCCGGCATTGCCATGGCTTCGGCAACTGTGCACCCCAGCAGCGTCGTTATACCCTGCTCGGCCTGTCGGGTATCGGAGGCCGCTATCAGCCGATGAGCGAAGACTGCCTCACCCTCAACGTCGTGGCGCCGGAGGGCGAGGCCGAGGGGCCGCTACCGGTCATGGTGTTCATCCACGGCGGCGGGTACTTCCTGGGCAGTTCGGCGACGCCGCTGTACGACGGTGCGGCGCTGGCGCGCCGGGGATGTGTCTACGTATCGGTGAACTACCGGCTGGGCGCGCTGGGATGTGTGGACTTCTCGTCGCTGTCGACGCCGGAGATCACCATCGACAGCAACCTGTACCTGCGCGATCTGGTGCTGGCGCTGCAGTGGATTCGCGACAACATCGCAGGATTCGGCGGCGACCCGGACAACGTCACCATCTTCGGCGAGAGTGCGGGTGCGTGCATCACCGCCTCGCTGCTGGCGGTGCCCGCCGCCCAAGGCCTGTTCGCCCGGGCCATCTCGGAAAGCCCGGCATCGGGTCTGGTGCGCTCCAAAGACGTTGCCGCAGAGTTTGCGAACCGCTTCGCCAACCTGCTCGGGGTGCGAAAGCAGGACGCCGCGAATGCGCTGATGCAGGTGTCGGCGGCCCAACTGGTGGAAACCCAACACCAGCTGATCGACGAGGGCATGCAGCAAAGATTGGGCGCCTTCCCGATCGGTCCGGTCTTCGGTGACGACATCCTGCCGTTGGATCCGGTCGAGGCGATGCGGCGCGGCAAGGCCCATCCGGTCCCGCTGATCGTGGGCACCAATGCCGAGGAAGGACGGTTGTTCACCCGCTTCCTGGCGATGCTGCCGACCAACGAGACGATGGTCGAAGAACTGCTCGCCGATGCCGAACCCGCTATCCGCGAACGCATTACCGCCGCATATCCCGACTATCCGGACAGGTCGGCGTGCGTCCAGCTCGGCGGTGATTTCGCATTCGCCTCGGCGGCCTGGCAGATCGCGGAAGCGCACGGCGCGCACGCGCCGACCTACCTCTACCGGTATGACTACGCGCCGCGCACGCTGCGCTGGTCGGGTTTCGGAGCAACCCACGCCACCGAGTTGCTTGCCGTTTTCGACGTCTACCGCACCAGGTTTGGCGCGCTGTTGACCGCGGCAGCGGATCGGCGGGCGGCGTTGCGGGTCAGCAACCAAGTGCAACGTCGGTGGCGCGCCTTCAGCCGCACCGGCGTGCCGGGGGAGGACTGGCCCGTCTACACCGCCGACGATCGTGCCGTCATGGTGTTCGACCGCAAGTCCCGCGTCGAGTTCGATCCACACCCACACCGCCGAATGGCATGGGACGGCTTCTCACTGGCGCGTTGAGCTGGCACGCTAACCGTCATGCATGCCGAGACCGAGCAAGTCATCGAACGCCCCAGTGACCTCACCGCACCCTGGTTAGCCGCGGTACTCGGCACCGGGCCCATCGCCGACTTTTCGGTGGAGCGCATCGGCACCGGTCAGATGAGCGAGTGCTATCGCGTCCGGCTCAGCTATGCCGATGCCGACCAGGGGCCCGAGTCGGTGGTGCTGAAGGTCGCGGCCACCGATCCGGTCAGCCGGCAGACCGGGCTGGCGCTGGGGCTCTACGAGCGGGAGGTGCGCTTCTACGGCGACATCGCGCCACGTCTGGGTGGGCCCATAGCGCCGTGCTATCACGCGGCGGTAGACACCTCGACGGGTGTGTTCGATCTGCTGCTCGGCGATGCCGGACCGGCCGTCGTCGGCGATGAAATCGCCGGCGCCACAGTCGAACAGGCCCGCCTGGGCGCCGTCGAGCTGGGACGGCTGCACGGTCCACTGCTCGGCGACGTCTCGCTGGCCGAAGCGCCGTGGCTCAACCGTGCGGCGCCGCTGAACCAGGCCATGATCACCTCTTTGTACGCGGGTTTCGTCGACCGCTACGGCGACCAGATCGCAGCCGAGCATCGCGTGGTGTGCGAACGCCTGGTGGCCGCCTTCGACGGCTACCTGGCCTCGGAAAAGGAGGGGGAAGCGGAGACGTCCGAGCGTGGCCGCGTCCAGGGCTTGGTGCACGGTGACTACCGACTGGACAACATGTTGTTCGGTACCGCCGGAGCCGATCGTGCGTTGACGGTGGTGGATTGGCAGACGGTGTCATGGGGTCCGGCACTGACCGATCTGGCCTACTTCCTGGGTTGCGCGCTGCCCACCGCGGATCGCCGGCAGCACTACGACGCGCTGTTGCGGGCCTACCACGAGGCACTGGGGCCCGCGGCGCCGCTCACGCTGGCCGACGTCGCCGACGGTGTCCGCCGGCAGAGCTTCTTCGGGGTGATGATGGCGATCGTGTCGTCGATGCTGGTCGAGCGCACCGACCGGGGCGACCAGATGTTCATGACGATGCTGCGACGCCATTGCGACCATGTGCTCGACACCGACGCGCTGTCCACGCTGCCCACCGCGGTGGCGCCCGAACCGTTGCGGCCGTCGTCCGAGGACGAACACGCCCACCACCCCACCGCCGAGCCGTTGTGGAGTGAGAGCTGGTATGCCGACTTCGTTGACGCGGCACAGGGATTGGGCGGCTGGTTTCGCCTCGGCCTGGTGGCCAACGAGCAGACCGCTTGGGTGCACGCGCTGTTGTGCGGCCCCGACATGCCCACCGTCGCCGTCGACGCGCAACTGCCGCTGCCGTCGGACCCGTGGACGCTACGCACCGATGACGTCGAACTCGGGCATTCCGCCGATACGCCCCTGCAGAGCTACCGCGTCGACGTGCGGGCCCGGGGCCAGGCCTACGCCGACCCGTCGGCGTTGTTGCGCGGCGAGGCCGGAACCCCGGTCGAGATGACCATGAACTTGGTGTGGTCCACCGACGGCACCCCGTACAAGTACGGGCTCACGACGCGCTACGAAATTCCATGCATCGTCTCGGGCAGCGTCGCGATCGGAAGTACCAGCTATCGCATCGATTCGGTTCCCGGCCAGCGTGATCACTCCTGGGGCGTGCGCGATTGGTGGAGCATGGATTGGATCTGGAGCGCGCTGCACCTGGACGACGGCACCCACCTGCACGGCGTCAACATCCGGATTCCCGGGTCACCCTCGTTCAGCATCGGCTATCAACAGGACGCCGGCGGCACGGTCACCGAGCTGCAGGCCGTTGAGTCGCGAGAGTCCTTTGGCGATAACGGATTACCGCTCGATGCGACACTGGTGCTCACACCGCGGGAGATCACCGCGAACGCGGCCGTCCGCGGTCAGGCGCCGGTGCGGCTCGTCGCCGCGGATGGGCGGGTCAGCCAATTTCCCCGCGTCTGGGCCACCATCAGCACCGCCGACGGGCGCAGCGGTGTCGGCTGGCTGGAATGGAACCGCAACCTCGGCGACCAGACCGGGTGAGTCAATCGGCCCCCGTCGTGGTGATGGGCGTCTCCGGTTCGGGCAAGTCAACGGTGGGCGCGGCGCTCGCCGCGCGCTTAGGAGTCCCCTTTGTCGACGCCGACGCCCTGCACCCGCCCGCCAACATCGCCAAGATGACGGCCGGTCAGCCGCTCGACGATGACGACCGCTATCCCTGGTTGGAAAAGGTGGGCGAGTGGCTGGCCGATCATCGTGACGGTGCCGTGGCCAGTTGTTCGGCACTGAAAAGGAAATACCGTGACCAACTGCGCGCCCACTGCCCGGACGTGGAGTTCGTGCACCTGTCCGGTTCAGCTGAACTGATCGGCGGCCGCCTGGCAGCGCGGACCGGCCACTTCATGCCGGCGGCACTGCTGCGGTCGCAACTGGACACCCTGGAGCCGCTCGGCGCCGACGAGGCCGGCATCACGGTCGATGCCGGCCGTGACCTCGAAGCGATCGTCGACATCGTCGTCCGGTCCCGCGAGTAGCCTGGGCGGAGACAGCCGTGTAGCATTATGCTACAGCCTGTAACGGAGTGTTGCATTGGAGGAAGCCATGGCCGAGGCCCTGGATCGCGTGACGCGCGTTGCGTCCGACCTGATGGACAGTGCGGCGGCTGAAGGTGCGCGCCAGAGCCGTTCCGCCAAGCAGCAACTCGACCATTGGGCGCGGGTAGGGCGCGCAGTCTCTAGCCAGCACACCGCCTCGCGCCGGCGGGTGGAAGCCGCGCTCGCCGGTCAACTGGCGACCGGCGAACTCACCGTCGAGGAAGGCGTGGTGTTCAACGCCGAGATTTCGGCGGCCATTGAAGAAAACCTGGCGCGCACCAACTACGGGGCGACACTGGCCGGACAAGGGGTCACCACGGTAGCCCTCAACGACGACGGCGAAATTGTCGAGCACCGACCCGACGGCGCCACGGCGGTGCTCGCGGGCAAGCGCTGACCCGGCGCTCGTCAACGGTCCGGCGGCCCGATGGATCGACTTGACCTGGTGGTCGGGCCGAACGGTGCCGGTAAGTCGACGTTCATCGCGTTCACCCTGGCGCCGCTGTTGCCGGGCAGTCTGGTGGTCAACGCCGACGAGATCGCAAGGCAGCGCTGGCCACAGGATCCGGCATCGCACTCCTACGACGCCGCGCGGATCGCCGCCGACACCCGCGCCAAACTGATCGATCTGGGCCGGTCCTTCATTGCCGAGACCGTGTTTTCCCATCCCTCGAAGCTGGACCTGATCCACGCCGCCCGCCGCGCGGGCTTCACCGTCGTCCTGCACGTGCTACTCATCCCGGAAGACCTTGCCGTCGAACGTGTCCGGCATCGCGTGCAGGCCGGCGGTCATTACGTACCGGAAACCAAAATCCGACAGCGCCATCACCGCCTGTGGACACCGGTCGCCGAGGCCATCGCGTTGTCCGACCTCGCGACGGTCTATGACAACAGCCGGCTGCGCGGTCCGCGCATCGTTTGCCGGCTCAGCGGCGGCCTGACGGTCGGTTCGCCCGACTGGCCCACCTGGGCGCCGGATGTCCTGCGGTCGCGCTGGCCGGACTAAACCGGCTCAGCCCCCTCCACGCGGTATTACCAGGGCAGCTTGCGGCGGCCGGTCTCGGCGAATTCCTCGCCGCGCGCCCGCGCCGTGCTGGCCAGCTTGTCGCTGCGTTTGCGCGCTTTTTTGGCCAGCTTCTCGCTGCGCTTGCGCGCCTTCTTGGCCAGCGGCGCGGCCCGGTCGGCGGCTTCGTCGGCGAGTTCTTCGCTGCGCTTGCGTGCCTTCTCGGCCAGGTACGCCGCCCGGTCGGCGGCCTCGTCGGCCCATTCCTCGCCGCGCTTACGAGCCTTCTTCGCCAGCGGCCTGCTGCGCTCGGCCGCGGTGCTTGCCAGTTCGCGGCCGCGTTCGAGTGCGGCTTCGGCGTAGGGTGCGCTGCGTTCGGCCGCGGTGCTTGCCAGTTCGCGGCCGCGTTCGAGTGCGAGTTCGGCGTAGGGTGCGCTGCGTTCGGCCGCGGTGCTCGCCAATTCGCGGCCCCGTTCGGCGCCGACGTGCAGGCCGTGAGCGATCCGGTCACCCAACTCGGAAAAATCGGCGTCGAAGGCCGAGTCGTCGGAACCGGGCAACGCCGATGACACCCGCTCGGAGAGCCGTTCCGCTGCGCGGCGGCTTCGCCACCCGAGTGAGGGCTTGCCGGCGGTGTCCGCGGAGGCGATCAGCAATCCGCCCAGCAAGCTGAGGTCGGTGAGGAATTGTTGGCGTTTCTGGGCTTTGGCCACCGGGTCACTTTCGTTCCAGAACGAATGAGCCCCGAGGTTGGCCGGCAGCACCGTCACCGCCAGCGCCGCGGACGCGACGCGGGGGAGCTTGCCGGTGGCAAGCAGCAGGCCGCCACCGATTTGGACGGCCGCGGTAATCTGCGCGATCGTCTCGGGGTCGCTCGGAATATTGCTACTCACCGAATCCGGCAACGACTGCAAACCGTCCACTGTCGGCGCGGCGGCCTCCGCCGCCGCTTTGGGATTGAGCAGCGAATTGACTCCTTGCCCGATGAAGGCCACTGATAACAGGGGTCGCGCGATTCTCCTGAGCACCATGGCCGGTGTATTACCCGACTGTTTGTTGAGCAAACCGCGACGCCGATATGCGCAGCTAGAGTGGCATAGAGGTGGACACCGAATAGGGTGGAGCGCGTGCGAGCGTTGATCATCGTCGACGTGCAAAACGATTTCTGCGAGGGCGGTCCGGTGCCGACCGTCCACGGCACTGACGTGGCGCCCGCGATCAACGCCTATCTGGCCGACGCGCCGGGATACCGCTATATCGTGGCGACCCAGGACTTCCACATCGACCCGGGTGACCATTTCTCCGAGCAGCCCGATTATTCGTCGTCGTGGCCCATGCACTGTGTCGCTGGCAGCGCGGGCGCGAATCTTCGCCCCGATCTGGACATCAGGCACATCGATGCGGTTTTCCGCAAGGGCGCCTACGCCGCGGCGTACAGCGGTTTCGAGGGTGTCGACGAGAACGGGACGACGCTACTGGAATGGTTGCGGCAGCGGGGGGTCGACGAGGTCGACGTGGCCGGCATCGCCACCGACTTCTGCGTCCGGCGAACCGCCGAGGACGCGGCGTGGGCGGGCCTGGCCACCAGGGTGCTGGTGGACCTCACTGCCGCCTCGTCGGAGGATTCGGCTGCCGATGCTCTGGCGCAAATGCGATCTGCCGGCATCGAGTTGGTTGGGGGAGGGTGATGGTGGTGCCACTGGATCGGCTACAGCTGCTGGCAGCGGTGGAGCGCTCGCCGCAGGCAGCCGCCGCCCACGATCGCGCCGGCTGGGTGGGGCTGTTCACTGGCGACGGACGGGTCGAGGACCCGGTCGGATCGCGCCCGCACGTCGGGCATGACCAGATCGGCCGGTTTTACGACACGTTCATCGGTCCGCGTGACATCAAGTTCCATCGCGATCTCGACATCGTGTTCGGCACGACGGTGCTGCGGGATCTCGAGCTCGAGGTCGCGATGGGCTCCAAGGCGACGATGTACATCCCCGCCTTCCTGCGCTACGACCTTCGAGAAACCAACGGCGAGTGGAAGATTGGTGAACTGCGGGCCTATTGGGAGCTTCCCGCGATGATGCTGCAGTTCCTGCGCACCGGCACGGGAGCGGTGGCGCCTGCCCTGAGCCTGTCCACAGGGCTGTTGAGCAACCAGGGGTGGCGCGGGACCGCGGGCTTCGCGTCCGGATTCCGGCGGGCGGGAGCGCGCCACCAACAGCTGGTGCGGAGGTTTCTTCACGCCGCCGCCGGGAAAGACGATCTCTCCGCTGCGCGGGCGCTGTCACCTGATGCCGCAATGACTTTGGGCGATCGGGACCCACTCGATCTGGCTGAGCTGGTTGAACTACTGGACGGGGCCGGCGCGACCAAGATGAACAGCGCGGGTTCCACTGTCGCGGTCTCACTCAACTCTGGTCACGGGCGCGCCATCATGTTCGCCGACGTCGCCTGGCGCGGCAACGCGATCGACCGGATCCGCTACTTTCCCGCCTGATCACCGCGCATCGGATGTTTCTCAGCGGATCACCATCAGCGCCAGCGATGCCGCGGACAGACACAGGTAAGCTCCGGGAAAAGCGATGTTGTACAGGACGTGTGCTCTGAGGTGCGTCACCACCGCACCCACGAAAAACAACACCAGGCCGGTGGCGGCTGCGATCCCCAAACCCCGCGGGCCCAGCAGACCGGCAACAATCCCGGCGGCTCCGGCCAGCTTCACCGCGCCCAGCGCCGGTAACCACGAACGTGGCACCCCCACCTGGGCGGAGTTTGCCAGAACGAACTGCGCCGGTATCAAGTCGGCTATGGCGATCGCGGCGGTGACAGCGGCGGTAATCAGTGTGATCACGACAACTGCGGTGTTCATCTGGATCAATCCCTTGTCGCGCAGCAATTTCCATCACGGCGAGTCGAATGCGCGCGCTGCGCAGGGCGGCGCACAATCGGTAAGGTCATGGTGCTGGTCTCCTTTGCAACAGGAAGTCCGTTGGACGCGGTCATCCTCTTGACGACTTCCGCGTGGAAAAGGTGACCTGTGAGCGCAACAAAAAATCTGACGGATCTGGCGCGACGTTTCGACGCCGATCGACGACACCTGAGATCGGTCGCGTACCAGCTACTGGGCTCGGTGGCCGACGCTGACGACGCCGTGCAGTCGGCGTGGCTCAAGGCCAGCCGTGCGGACTTCGACGCGGTCGACAACCTCTCCGGCTGGCTGACCACGATCACCGCGCGCGAGGCGTTCGACCAGCTTCGCCTGCGCAAGCGCCGCGCCGAAGAACCACTCACCGACACCGACGTAGACCGGCTGGCGCAGCCGGCGTCGGCGCCGGCCGACGACGACGTGTTGCTGACGGAGTCGGTGAGCAGCGCGTTGCTCGTTGTGCTCGACCGGCTCTCACCCGCGCAGCGCGTTGCGTTCGTGCTGCACGACGTCTTCGCCATGCCGTTCGAGCAGATCGCTGCGATCACCAATCGGTCACCGGACTCGGCGAAGAAGCTGGCAAGCAGGGCGCGTGAGCGACTGCATGCCGACCCGGTCGCCCGGCCCGGCAGCACCGCGCACCACCTGGAAGTGGTGGACGCATTTCTGTCGGCTTCGCGCGGGGGCGATATCGCCCGTCTACTCGAACTGCTGGCTCCTGAGGTGGTGCGCACCGTCGACCCGGCCCTCGTCCCCGCCGATGTGCCAACCATGCTGCGCGGCGCCGCCCAGGTTGCCGAGGAGACTCGCCGGTTCGCTCAGCGGGCGCGCGCCGGTGCTGTCATGCTCATCGACGGGGCACCGGGCATCGTGATCGCGGCCGGTGGGCGCGCTCAGATTCTGCTGGTGATCGGCATCGGTGCCGATGATCGCATTCATGCGATCGACATCACCGGAGATGCCGAGCGAATCCGTCGGGCGGCGCTGAGGCTGCCCCGGTGGCCGAGCCAGGAACATCACAACCTCATCGGGTACCAAGGACGCCAGGGACCGCCGGCCGGGGAGTCGGCAACGAAACATGACCGGGAGAGCGATGCTCGATAAGCCGTTCGGACGACGCAGCCTGCTGCGCGGCGCCGGTGCGCTTTCCGCGGCGGCGCTGGCGCCGTGGCCGGCCGGTTGCGCCTCCGAGGACGACGCGCTGACCTTCTTCTTCGCCGCCAATCCAGACGAGCGTGACGCCAGGATGCGCATCGTCGATGAGTTTCAGCGCCGTCATCCCGATATCAAGGTTCGCCCGGTACAGTCCGGTCCGGGCGTCATGCAACAGCTTTCGACGTTTTGCGCCGGGGGTAAATGCCCCGACGTACTGATGGCGTGGGAACTGTCCTACGCTGAGCTCGCCGATCGCGGTGTCCTGCTGGACATGAATACGCTGTTGGCGCGCGACAAGGACTTTGCCGACCAGATCAAGGCGGACAGCATCCCGGCGCTGTACGAGACCTTCACCTTCAACGACAAACAGTACGCACTTCCCGAGCAATGGTCGGGCAACTACCTGTTCTACAACAAACGGCTCTTCGCCGAAGCGGGGGTGCCCGCTCCGCCCACGACGTGGCAAGAACCTTGGGATTTCGCCGAATTCCTCGACACGGCGCGCGCCCTGACCAGACGTGACGCATCCGGGCGCGCCGCACAGTACGGATTCGTCAATACCTGGGGCTCCTACTACTCGGCCGGCTTGTTCGGGATGAACAATGGCGTTGCGTGGTCTGACCCGCGCCTGAATCCGACCCACTTCAACTTCGATAACGCGGCGTTCCAGGAGGCGGTGCAGTTCTACGCCGATCTGTCCAACATTTACCGGGTCGCGCCCAACGCTTCGGAGACGCAGTCGATGTCCACGCCCAACCTGTTCGCGGTAGGCCGGGCGGCGATCGCGCTTGGTGGTCACTGGCGATACCAGACCTACATCCGCGCCGAGGACCTCGATTTCGATGTCGCTCCATTGCCGATCGGCCCGGCGCTGGGCAAGGGACATGCCGCGTGTTCCGACATCGGTGCCACCGGTCTGGCCATCTCAGCGAGCAGCCCACGCAAGGAGCAGGCGTGGGAGTTCGTGAAGTTCGCAGCCGGGCCCGTCGGGCAAGCGTTGATCGGCGAATCCTGTCTGTTCGTTCCGGTGCTGCGGTCAGCGCTCAAATCGGACGGATTCGCCAAGGCCCATCGACGGCTGGGCAATCTGAGCGTGCTCACAGAAGGGCCGGGCTTTTCCCAAGGCTTGCCGATCACCCCGGCGTGGGAGAAGGTCAATGCCTTGATGGACCGCAACTTTGGCCCGGTGCTACGGGGCCGCCAGCCGGCGACGTCACTGGCTGGATTGTCCCGCTCCGTCGACGAGGTGCTGCGCAGCCCATGAGCACGATGGACGCACGCGCCGTGCCCGCTGCGGCGGGCGAGGCCGGCCGGAAGGCTCCGAACAGCCCGAGCCCGTGGCGCCGCCACGCATGGGCGGGCCGGTTGTTCGTCGCACCCAACATGGTGGCGGTCGCCGTGCTCATGCTCTTCCCGCTGGGCTTCTCGCTATACATGAGCTTTCAGCGTTGGGATGTTTTCACACCGCCAAAATTTGTCGGGCTGAAGAACTTCGGAGAGCTGTTCACCTCGGATCCGCTCTTCTTGATCGCGATTCGCAACACGGTGATCTTCACCGTCGGGACGGTGGTGCCGACTGTCCTGATCAGCCTGGCCGTGGCGGGTGTGCTGAACCAGAAGGTCAGGGGCATCGGCATCTTCCGAACGATTGTCTTTCTGCCACTGGCGATCTCGTCGGTCGTGATGGCGGTGGTGTGGCAGTTCGTGTTCAACACCGACAACGGGCTGCTCAACATCATGCTCGGCTGGATCGGGCTCGGCCCGGTGCCCTGGTTGGTCGAGCCCCGATGGGCGATGGCCTCACTGTGCATCGTCAGCGTCTGGCGCAGCGTGCCTTTCGCCACCGTCGTGCTGCTGGCCGCGATGCAAGGCGTTCCGGAAACCGTCTACGAGGCAGCCAAAATCGATGGTGCCAGCGAGATAAGACAATTCGTCTCGATCACCGTTCCGTTGATCCGGGGCTCGATCTCGTTCGTGGTCATCATCTCCGTCATCCACGCCTTCCAGGCGTTCGACCTGGTCTATGTCCTCAACGGCCCCAGCGGCGGGCCGGAATCGGCGACCTACGTCCTAGGCATCATGCTGTTCCAGCATGCGTTCTCGTTTCTCGAATTCGGATATGCCTCCGCGCTGGCGTGGGTGATGTTCGCCGTGCTGCTGGTGCTGACCGTGGTGCAGTTGCGTGTCGGCCATCGACGATCCTTGGAGACTTCCCGTGGGCTTAAGTGAGGGTGTCATCAAGCACACCGCGTTACGCGGCGGCATGGTCTATGCCGCGCTGCTCGCCATCGCCTGGTGCGCGCTGTTCCCGATTGCCTGGGCGGTGTCGGGTTCGCTGAAAACCGAAGGCGAGGTCAGCGAGCCCACCCTGCTGCCGACGCGCCCGAGGTGGTCCAACTACACCGAAGTGTTCGCGCTGATGCCGTTCGGCCGAATGTTTTTCAACACGGTGCTGTACGCGGGATGTGTCACCGCAGGGCATGTCTTCTTTTGCTCACTGGCCGGATATGCCTTTGCACGGCTGGATTTCCGCGGCCGCGATGCGCTGTTCGTTGTGTACCTCGGCACACTGATGGTGCCCCTGACGGTGACGGTGATCCCGCAGTTTCTTGTGATGCGGACATTGGGATGGGTCGACACGCCGTGGGCGATGATCGTGCCGGGGTTCTTCGGCAGCGCGTTCGGCACATACCTGATGCGGCAGTTCTTCCGCACCCTGCCCACCGATCTGGAGGAGGCGGCGATTCTCGACGGTTGTACACCGTGGCAGGTCTATTGGCGAATCCTGTTGCCCCACGCGAGGCCGGCGGTGATGGTGCTTGCCGTGCTCACCTGGGTCAACGTCTGGAACGATTTCCTGTGGCCACTGCTGATGATTCAGCGCAACAGCTTGGCCACCCTGACACTGGGCCTGGTCCGGATGAAGGGCGAGTACGTTGCCCGATGGCCGGTGCTGATGGCGACCTCGATGTTGATCATGCTGCCCCTTGTCATCATCTACGGGATCGCGCAACGCTCATTTGTCCGCGGTATCGCCGTCACCGGGATGGGGGGTTAGACATGGCTTCGGTGACGTTCGAGCAGGCGACCCGGCGCTACCCGGGATCGGACCGCCCGGCACTGGACAACCTGGACCTCGTTGTCGATGACGGTGAATTCGTCGTCCTGGTGGGACCATCCGGATGCGGCAAGACCACATCGCTGCGCATGGTTGCCGGACTGGAAGTCGTCGATTCCGGACACATCCGGATCGGCGACCGAGATGTCACCAACGTCGATCCCAAGAACCGCGACGTGGCGATGGTCTTTCAAAACTACGCGCTCTACCCGCACATGACGGTAGCCCAGAATATGGGCTTCGCCTTGAAAATTGCCAAGACCCCGAAGGCGCAGATCCGCGACCGGGTGTTGGATGCGGCGAAATTGCTTGACCTGCAACCGTATCTCGATCGCAAACCCAAAGACCTCTCCGGCGGACAGCGCCAGCGAGTGGCGATGGGCCGCGCCATCGTGCGCCGACCGCAGGTGTTCCTGATGGACGAACCGCTGTCCAACCTCGACGCCAAACTGCGGGTACAGACCCGCAACCAGATCGCCGCATTGCAACGCCGGTTGGGGACGACCACCGTCTACGTCACCCACGACCAGGTCGAAGCCATGACGATGGGTGATCGCGTCGCCGTACTGCGCGACGGCCTACTGCAGCAATTCGCGCCGCCCCGTGAGCTCTACCGGAATCCGAACAACGTCTTCGTGGCGGGATTCATCGGATCGCCGGCGATGAACTTGTTCACCCTTCCTATTGTGGATTCGGGTGTGTCTCTTGGTGATTGGCCGATAAAACTGCCGCGGGAGGTCACCAGCACCACCGGCGAGGTCGTGGTCGGCGTCCGTCCCGAACATTTCGAGCTGGGAGGGCTCGGCGTCGAGATGGAGGTTGACGTGGTGGAGGAACTGGGCGCGGACGCCTACCTGTATGGACGAATCACCGGCTCCGGCAAGGTAATCGATTCGCCCATCGTCGCGCGGGCCGACGGCCGTAATCCACCGCAGAAGGGCAGCCGGGTACGGCTGCACCCAGAGCCCGGACACCTGCACTTCTTCGGGGTGGATGGGCACCGAATCTGTTGATCGCGCTGCACGGATCGTGTGATTATGGTTTTCGGCGCGCCGTGCGGGCACGCTCGCCTCGATCCGGTTGGGGGGACTGACGTGAGTACAGACCGAGCCGATTTGGTGTGTGAGGGCGGTGGCGTGCGGGGGATCGGATTGGTTGGCGCGGTCGATGCGCTGGCCCAGGCCGGCTACCGATTTCCGCGTGTGGCGGGAACCAGTGCCGGCGCGATCGTTGCTTCGCTGGTCGCGGCCCTGCAGGTGGCCCGCGAGCCGCTGAGCCGGTTGGCCGACGTGATGCGAAACATCGACTATCGGAAGTTTCAGGACCGCAGCCTGATTGGACGAGTGCCGCTGATCGGCGGGGCACTGTCCTTATTGACGTCAGACGGTGTCTATCGCGGTGCGTATCTGGAGCAGTTGCTTACCGGTCTGCTCGGCGATCTCGGGGTGAAGACTTTTGGCGATTTGCGCACCGGCGACGCGCCCGAACAGTTCGCTTGGTCGCTGGTGGTGACGGCCAGCGACCTGTCCCGGCGGCGGCTGGTCCGAATCCCGTGGGATCTCAACTCCTATGGCATCGACCCCGACGACTTCTCGGTGGCGCGCGCGGTGCATGCCTCCTCGGCTATTCCGTATGTGTTCGAGCCGGTTCGGGTCGGCGGCGCGACATGGGTGGACGGCGGATTGTTGTCGGATTTCCCGGTCGAACTGTTCGACCGGGCCGACGGCAAACCACAATGGCCCACCTTCGGGATCCGCTTATCCGCACGTCCCGGTATTCCGCCCACCCATCCGGTGCACGGGCCGGTGTCGTTGGGCATTGCGGCGATAGAGACGTTGGTGAGCAATCAAGACAACGCCTACATCGATGACCCGTGCACCGTCCGACGGACGATCTTTGTGCCCGCCGACGATGTCAGCCCGATCGACTTCGACATCACCGCACAGC
>NZ_LZKU01000172.1 GCF_001672975.1 Mycobacterium sp. 1465703.0 | reverse complement strand
ATGGATACAAATGACGGGCCTGACGCTGCGGCGCCGATGATCACCGCGCGCGGTTTAGGCGTCGACGGCGAGCACGGCCCCCTCTTCTCGGATATCGATCTCGAGCTCCCACCGGGTTTTCACGCGATTCGGATGCCCGGCGGACCAGGGCAGACCACGCTGCTGCTGACGCTCGCGGGACGTTTCAAGCTGAGCCACGGCACGCTGACCGTCCTCGGTCAAACAACCCCGCGCGCGATCCGCCGGCACTGCTCGATCGCGGCCTTCGAAGACATCGACGAGCTGGAGGAATCGGTGACCGTGGAGACCGTGCTCGCCGTCGACGCCTAAACCGCGCGCGGTGATCATCGGCGCCGCAGCGTCAGGCCCGTCATTTGTATCCATGGTGAGGCTCTCCCTGATCGGCGGAAACCGGGACCGATTCCAGCACTGCGGTGATCAGCTGCGCGAGCAGGTCGGGGTTGATGGTCCCGGGACGCAGGACCTCTTCCATCGCGATGCCGAGGTTGATCGTGACGACGAGCTGGGCGAGGTCGGCCAGCTCGTGATCGGACGCCACGGAGGGGGTCGATTTGACGATGTGCACCGCCTGGTCGGCGGCGGCCGCGCGGCGGCGTTCGATGAGGCGCTCGCGCAGCTGGGGGTCACGCTGGGCGCGCAGCCAGTATTCGACGAACAGCACGTAAAAGTCGGAATGGTCGCGAAGCGAGTCGAGCCATGACCGGCTCAATTCGCGTGCGGCCGTGCCGGTGTCGCCGCCGCTGCTGTCCAGCACCGTGGCGATCTGCTCGCCGCGCAGCTCGAACTCGCGGTCGAGCAGCGCGAGGAACAGTCCGTCCTTGGATTCGAAGTTCGAGTAGACCGCGCCTTTTGTGAAGCCCGCCGCCTGCCCGATCGCGTCGATGGTGGCGCCGGCGAACCCTTCGGCGGCGAAAACCTTCGACGCCGCGTCCAGGATCCGGTCACGGACCTCGCCGCGGGTGGGGCGGGTTCGGTGCGGCTTGACGGGTGACATGGTCATAGCATACTTGACAGTATCGACTGGATACTGCAGAGTATCGACGGGATGGTAGGACACGGCCGACTTCGAGCTGGTTATCCCCGGCGGGTCGGTGTCCGACGGAGCCGGCTCAGCGCCGCGGGCGAATTCGCGCCCGGGTTTGCCTAGCCGAGCTTGGCCATCGTGTGATCCCACAAGTCACGCACGAGGATGGGATCGCTGGCCGCCCGATTGGCTTTGGCGACCTTGCCTTTCACGTAGTATTCGCCGGCCGCCCAGTCGATACCGGGCACACTGGTCGCCAGCCAGACCAGCTGGTCGGCACCATGATCGGCGGTCTTGATCATTCGGCTGACGGGTGTGCTTTGCATGGTGGTCAGGAACCGCGAACCGGACGAGTGACCGATGTTGGTGTTGACGAAGCCCGGGTGGACCACCGCCGCCGCAAGGCCGTCAGCGGAAAAGCGCCGATGTAATTCCTTGGTGAACAAGATGTTTGCCAGCTTCGCTATTGCATAGGCGGTGCTGGGCCCGCGCCGGTCCGTCGTCTCGAAATCAGCGAGCTTGACTTTCCGCAACAGCCGCTGTGACGAACTGGACGTATTGACAACCGTGGCCTGTGAACAGATCAGCACGTCAAGCAGCAGCGTGGTGAGCAGGAACGGCGCCAAATAGTTGACCTGAAAAGTTATCTCATGGCCGTCGGCGGTCCGCTGCAGCTTCGAGAACACACCCCCGGCGTTGTTGGCCAGCACGTCGATGCGCGGATACTGCGACCGGATCTTGTCCGCCAAGGCCCGGACCGCAGACAGGTCGGCGAAGTCGGCGACGAAGTAGTCCGCGTCCAGCTCAGCGGCCACGGCCGCGGTCTTGCTCGGCGACCGCCCCACCAACACCACGTTGTCGCCGCCGCGGCTGATCCGACGGGCGGCCGCCGCACCGATCCCATCGCTGGCACCAGTGATGACAATCGTCCTACGCGTCATTGCCCAGACCTCCACGGGGAGTGTAGACCCCGTCAAAAGGCCGGCCCACACTCAAGCCAGCGAATACCGAACCGGCAGATGCTTGAGTCCACCGACGAACGTGGTGGCGACCAGTTCCGGGTCACCAGTCAGCTCAATGGATTTGAGCCGGGGCAGCAACTCGGAGAAGAAGCTGCTCACCTCCATGCGGGCCAGCGCCGCACCCATACAGAAGTGCACGCCGTAACCGAAGGCCAGGTGCTTGTTGGGGTCGCGAGCGACGTCGAACCGGAACGGATCGCTGAACACGTCCTCGTCACGGTTGGCCGAAACATAGGACAGCAGCACCGACTCGCCTGCGGCGATCGACACTCCGCGCACGGTGGTGTCTTTGGCCGCGGTCCGCATGAATTCTTTGACCGGGGTCACCCAGCGGATCATCTCCTCGGTGGCCAGCGGCATCAAATCCAGGTTGTCGCACAGACGTTGGCGCTGGTCCGGATTCTCGATCAGCGCCTGCAGACCGCCGGAGATGGTCGCGCTGGTGGTGTCGTGACCGGCGGTCGCCACGATCAGGTAATAGGACACGGTGTCGATGTCCGACAGGGGTTCGCCGTCGATGCGGGCGTTCGCGATCGCCGACGCGAGGTCCTCGGTCGGGTGTTCGCGGCGGGCCGCCGTCACACCGTTGAAGTATTGGAACATGTCCAACAGCGCGGGCAACTGGTCCTCGTTGGTACTGCCGCGTTTGAATTCGGAATCATCGCTGCCAAACAGCTCTTGGGTCAGCTTGAGCATCCGGGGGAAATCGGTCTCGGGCAGGCCCAGCAGCGACATGATCACGTACAGCGGGTAATTGACCGCCACTTCCTGCACGAAGTCACATTCGGGACCGGTGGCCATCATCTTGTCGACGTAGATCTTGGCCAATTCATTAACCCGAACCTTCAAGGCCCGCATGGCCTTTGGGCGAAACCAGTCAGAACCGATGGCACGTACCACCCGGTGCTGGGGATCGTCCAAGTGGATCAGCGTGCGCACCCCGGCGGCGGCCTGCATCTCGTCACCTTCCGCGGTGGTCAGCACCGGCCGCGGCCAGTTGGTGAAGAGCATGTTTTCGCGTTCGATGTCCATGATGTCGGCGTGTTTGGTGATCGCCCAGAACGGCCGGTAGTTGGGAACCTCCACCCGCGACACCGGAGCATTAGCGCGCAAGTGCGTCAGCGCGGCGTGCAACAGCCGCTCGTCAGTGTACGCCAACGGGTCCGCTAATAAGTTGGCTGCCTCGTCCATCGTGGTAGTGCTCATGCGCATCTCCTCAGTGACGCAACTCTTGCAGTACGGCGGTGATCGTGGCCGCGGGCGCGGTGCGGGGAAACGACGGCATGACGCGGTCGATGACACCATCACAGCGGGCTTGTAGCGCGGCTGCGAGCTTGTCGTACGTTGCGACGACGGCGAAGGCATTGAGGATCTCGTCGTCGATCAACGCCCCCATGGCATCCCACTCCCCCTGCAGTGAGAGTCGGTGCAACTGCGTCGCCACATCGCCCCAGCCGTGTAGTTCGAGGACCTTGTGATAGGCCGGCGTGGACCCGTAGAAGGCAATCTGCTTGCGGACACCGGCCGCGCCGGCCGTCAACTCGGCGTCGTCGCTGCCGGTCACCACGAACACCGGGCACGCCATCTGGAATGCGCTCACATCACGACCGGCGCGCTTCAGGCCACGCTGCACCGCCGGCAATGTCACCTCGTGCAAATACCGCTTCGTGGTAAACGCATGGGCCAGTAGGCCGTCGGCGACCTCTCCACACATCTCGGTCATCGCTTCGCCGACAGCGGCGATGAAGATCTTGGGTGCCGAAAACGGCTGCGGCTCAGGGGTGAACATCGGTGTCATGAGCTTGTGCGTGTAGAACTCCCCCTCGAACCGAAGCCTCGTTCCGTCGTTCCAGGCCGACCAGATTGCGCGCAGCGCCTGCACGAATTCGCGCATCCGGGCCACCGGATGACTCCAGGGCATACTGAATCGCTTTTCGATGTGCGGCTTGATCTGGGTGCCCAGCCCAAGGATGAATCGCCCCTGTGAGTAGGTCTGCAGATCCCAGCCGAGGTTGGCGACGATCATCGGGTTCCGCGCGAAGGCCACCGCGATGCTGGTGCCCAATTCGAGTCGCGTGGTGTGTTCGGCGGCCAACAGCAGCGGCAAAAACGGATCGTGATTGATCTCGCCGGTCCAACACGCGTCGTAGCCCTGTTCCTCGAGCGTGCGCGCCAGCTCCGGCACCCGGGTGAGGTCGGTGAAGATGCCCCCGTCGACTTTGAGGTCGGGCACCGCTCTTGCGGTCATCCGCGCGGGCTCCGTTCCAGCTGGGAGCCCTCGGACCTCATACTTGAGAAGCTACAGTAAGCGATTCGGTAGGGTCAATGGCGGCACCGGCTTGCTGGCAAAAGCGCTGCGACATGGGCTACTTCATCGCATCAGGTGGCCGCGCACCTCTTGCGGACGCTACAGTAAGCACTTCAGTACGTGCCGCCCGACGAGTGAGGACATCTGAGATGACGAAGTCCCCGGACTGGCAGGAGACGCTCGAGGATCTCGAGCGGCGCCGTCAGCACGCGCGGGACATGGGCGGCCCGGAGCGACTCGACAAGCACCGCAACAAGGGCAAGCTCGACGCCCGCGCACGAATCGAGTACCTCCTCGACCCCGGCACATTCCGCGAGCTCGGCACCCTGGTCGGCGGGGAGATCGCGGCCGACGGCCTGGTCGTCGGCTCCGGTGAGATCAACGGTTCACCGGTGATGCTGGGCGCCGAGGACTTCACCACCATGGCGGGCAGCATCGGGCCCGGCGGCAACTCCAAGCGATACCGGATCGCCGAACTGGCGCTGCGCGACAAGATCCCGCTGGTGATGCTGCTCGAAGGCGCCGGCTTTCGGCCCGGCGGCGGGCATTACGGCCGCACCCCCACCGACCTGCTGGCCCAGGCGCAGTGCTCGGGCCGCGTCCCGACCGTCGGCGCCGTGTTCGGGCCGTCGGCCGGACACGGCGCGCTGGTGGCCCCGGTCTGCGACTTCCGGATCATGAGCAGGCAGGGCGCGATCTTCACCGCCGGGCCGCCCGTCGTCAAAGAGTCCACCGGAGAAGACATTTCGAAGGAGGACCTCGGTGGGCCCGATGTCGCTTTGCCCAGCGGGGTGATCCACAATGTCGCAGAGGACGATGAGTCCGTCCTCGACGATGTCCGGCGCTACCTGTCCTACTTTCCGCCGAGTGCATGGTCGTACCCGGCATCGTTGCCGCCGGACGAGGACACCGAGCCACGTGCGACGCCGGAGCTGCTCGACATCGTGTCCCGCGACAATCGCCGCGTTTACGACATGCGCGCCGTGCTCGACGTGGTCTTCGACCGGCCCGACTGGTTCGAGGTGCAGCCGCAGTACGGCAAGGCGATCATTTGCGCGCTGGCCCATCTCGGTGGTCACCCGGTCGCGGTGGTGGCCAACCAGCCCCAGGTGCTCGCCGGCTCCGTCGACGCCGCGGCCGCGGACAAGGCGGCGCACTTCATCATGGTGGCCGACTCGTTCCACCTGCCCCTCGTCTTCCTCGCCGACAATCCCGGAATGCTGCCCGGCAGCCGGTCCGAGCGCAGCGGTGTGCTGCGCGCCGGAGCACGGATGTTCGCCGCCCAAACCACGGCCACCACGGTGAAGCTGCATGTGACGCTGCGCAAGGCCTACGGGTTCGGCTCGATGGTCATGTCCCTGCTGGGTTTCGACAGCCAGTCCGCGACCTTCGCCTACCCCGGCGCGACGATGGGTGCCATGAGCGCGGCCGCGCTGGGCCGGGCGACGCACGCCGGCGAGGACGTCACCGCAAAGTTGCGTGAGGCCGAATTGCAGGCGTCCTTCCGGTCCGCCGAGCACATGGGGTTCGACGAACTCATCGATCCCCGTGAGACGCGCGATGTCCTGCTCGCCTCGCTGAAGCGTGGCCTGTCCAGCAGGCAGGCCGCCGCCGAGCCGGTGAGCCGGACCGTCATCATGCCGTGAGTGGCACGCCGGCCCGCTAAAGCTAGTCCGTCGCGCGGTAGGCGGCGACGACCGGTTCGAGCTCGTCGGGTGTGGCGCCGTGCAAGATGACGGCGTCGGCCCCGTAGTCGAATTCCTTGCGGATGCGATCCACGCACTGCTGCGCCGACCCGGTGGCCGAGGGCTCCAGCCATTCGTCGGGAATCAGCGTCGCGATGTGCTCGATCTGCTCAGCCGTGCCCTTGTGATCGATCCCGCCCGCGATCGAGGTGACCACCGGATCCTCGCGGAACCGTTGCAGCACAGCGGGATCCCAGTTGTTGGTGCTGACCAGCAGATCGCCGTAGCCCTGCAGGTAGGTGGCCAGCCGCGCCACGGTCTTCTTCAGCCGCAGTTCTTCGGGTAGGTGGTTGCCGACGGTGGCGAAGCACGACCACACGCGCACGCTGTCCGGGTCACGGCCGGCCTTCTCCGCCGCCGACTTCACGGTGTTGACGCTGCGCTGCAAGGTCTCCGGCGTGAAATAGGTGTGCAGGATGACGTCGTCGAACACGCGTCCCCCGAGCGCGAGCGTGTTGGGCCCGAAGGCCACTAGCGCCAGCCGAATGTCTTCGTTGAAGTCGGGATCGAGAAACAGGATGGGGTACTTGCCCATCGGGCCGTCGTGGTTGAAGATCAGCTCGCCGTGCCACAGCCGGCGCATGACCTGGGCCCAGTCCTCCATCTGCGCCGTCGTCACCGCCGGGATGCCGAATGCCCCGTAGATCGCGGCGATGCCGCGGCCGACGCCCAGAGTGAATCGGCCGCCCGACAGGCGATGCATCGTGGTCGCCCAAGACCCGGTGATCAGGGGATGACGGGTGTTGTGATTGGTTGCGGCCGTGGCGATTTGCATCCGGTTGGTCACCGCACACGCCGCCCCGACCAGAGACGACGCCTCTTTGACGTTCCACCGCTCGGAGATGAAGCCGGTGCCGAAGCCGAGTTCCTCGCCGCGGCGGGCCTCGTCCATCAATGTTGCCGGGCCCTCACCGCCGGCCCCGGCCAGCAGGTAGAAGCCCAATTCATCAAGCGCTCGGTCACTCAATTCCAAACCCCTTGCTGGTAGCCGCAGTTCCAAACCTCGGTTATCTTGCCATCGACGACGCGGAACACCTCGATGCTGGCGATGTTGGTCTCGGTGCCATCCTTGGTCTTGATCGTCGAGTCGTACACAATCGCCACGTGCTCGCCATCGTCGCCCTCGATGACGATGTTGAGGTCGAAGTGCAGCGAGTCGGCCAGCGCCCACATGTCCACCACCCGCTGCACCGCTTCGGCGTGGGTCAGCGTGCGCACCCCACCGACCTCATGCCGAATCACGGTGTCGGCCAACAGTTCATCGGCCAGGTCGATGTTGCATTCGTTCCACACGACGAGGTTGTAGAGCTCGACCACCGTTCGCGCGGTCCACGTGGGTGCCATCAGTCGGGCACCACGGCTTTTCGCGCCGCCACGTCGCGCAGGAATCGGTCGGTGATCCGCTGCACGCGCCGCGAGAAGATGTGCCCGACGTGGCTGCCGTCGTACCAGTACAGTTCCCCGCCCCAGCGTTCCTGCAAGGCGTCGGCGGGCTCGCGCATCGCCATCCGGTCATGCCACGCCCCGACGATCAGCCGGCGATCCGGCGGCGGAGACGGGGTGACCGCCAGCGGATCGATCACCGAGGTCAGTTGGGTCACCACGGGCGATTCCAGCAATTCGCGGAATCCCTCGCGCGACGAGCCCCACCGCTGCAGGTGGCGCGCGATCATCGCGTTGAGCCCCAGGATCGGCGTGTAGAGGGCGACCGCGTCGACCTGCTTCTCCAAGTGGGAGACCAGGGCGGCCACCGGACTGCCCATCGAAATCCCTGCCACCACAACGGCGGTGGCTCGCGGCTGCACCCAGCGCACCACCGCGCGAACCTCGGAGACCACGCGCATCATGCCCGCCACATTGCCCAGCGGATCCATGTCGGGATAGACCGGCCACTGGCGCCGCCGGCACCCGTGGCCGGGCTGGATCGGGAGCGCGACGTTGAAACCCAACTTGTGATGGATGCGTCCGATCCCTGACAACAACAGGTCTTCGGTGCCTCCCTGGCCGGCGCCGTGTACCCAGACCAGCCACGGCCTGGGCTCGTCGCGGTGCCGGCATAGATGCACCACCGCCCGTGCCGGGCCGCCCAGGCCATCGGCCTCCAGCGTGGCCGGCAACCCCGGGTCGTGCTCGAAGGCCATCCGTTCATACGCCAGACCCGGGATGCTGCGCTTCCGTATCGAGGTCGCCCGCAACGGCTTCGGGTCGGCGTGCGCCCGGTCGATACCCAGCGAGGAGAGCTCCTCGGCGGCCGCGGTGCAAGCGTCCAGTGGCTGCATCGGCGCGGGACTTCTACCCAGCAGCGAGAAGCCGCTGAGCACCAATTCGTCGAGCATGGCCTCGCCGAACTGGCGCGCACCTCGCGGCGACAGTGGGTCCCAGCCGGTCGACTCCTGCAGGCCGGTCACTGTGCGCGGCATCAGCATTCCCAATTCGCGGGCAACATCTTTGGCCAGACTCAGCCCGCTCAACGCCTTCGCCATGTCACTCACCCTCAACAGCTAAGCCAGTTTGAAACCGATGTATCCGCCGGCCGCGATTTCGTCGCAGCGCCGCCGGTATTCGGGTATTCCGCCGGTATAACCCATGTACATCCGTTTCTTTCCGGGCACATTGCCACCGTTGTACCAAGAGTTGCAGGACGGGTGAACCAACACCGTGGGCGCGACAAGCGCGGTGACGTGGTCGATCCACTCCTGCTGGGCAGTGCTCAGCGCCTCGATGGTGCGAATGTCGTTGGCGCGCAGATACGCAATGCAGTCACCGATCCACTCGACGTGCTGTTCGAGGGCGGCCACGAAGTTCGTGGCGGCGCTCGGGCTGCCCGGACCCTGCACCGTGAAGAGGTTGGGGAAGCCGGCGACCGCAAGGCCCAGATACGACAGCGGCCCGTCGGTGGCCCAGAATTCGCCCAGCGACATTCCGCCGCGACCGCGCACGTCGATCCGGCTCAGCGCACCGGTCATGGCGTCGAACCCGGTGGCGTAAACGATGACATCGAGCTCGTGCACCCGGTTCTCGGTGCGGATGCCGACCGGAGTGACCTCGCGGATGGGCGACTTGCGCAGATCGACCAGGGTGACATTGTCCCGGTTGAACGTCTCGTAGTAGCCCTGGTCGATGATCGGCCGCTTACACGCGAAGGGATGCACCGGTACCAACGACGCCGCGGTATCGGGGTCCTTGACGATCCGCGCCACCGCCTCGCCGTACAGTGCGGCGGCCATCCGGTTGGCTTCGATGTCGAAGAAGACGTCGCCCCAGTTCAACGCGCCCAGCACGCCGTTCTCCTCGATGGCGCGCAGTTGTTCTTCGCGCGTCGCCGACTTGAGCGGCGGCCGGCCGAGCATCTCGAGCAAGACGGAGAAGGCGCTCAACCTTGCCGCTCCGATCGGGTGGGCTCGTTGGGCTGCCCGGATTTCGGCGTAGCGCGCCTTCATGTCGTCGAGTTCACCCGGCTCGAACCGATGTACCCGCCAGGGCAGGGTATATGCGGGTGAGCGCTGAAACACCGTGAGGTGCACGGCTTCTCGGGCAACCACCGGGATGAGCTGCACGCCGGTGGAGCCGGTGCCGATGACGCCGACACGCTTGCCGACCAGGTCCACGCCGCCCGCGGGCCAGCGGCTGGTGAACAGCGACGTCCCGGCGAAGGTGTCCATTCCGGGGATGTCGGGTTCCAGCGGCACCGACAGGATGCCGGACGCGGCGACGACGAACCGAACGCGGAATGTTTCGCCGGCTTCGGTGCGCACCAGCCACACGCCGTCTTCCTCGTTGAACGTCATCGCGACGACCTTGGTGCCAAATTGGATGTCGCGACGGAGGTCGAGCCGGTCGGCCACGAAGTTGAGGTAGGCCTCGATCTCGGGCTGGGCCGGCATCGACTCGGTCCACACCCACTCCTGCTGAATCTCCTCGGAGAAGCTATAGGAGTATTCGATGCTCTCGATGTCGCACCGCGCACCCGGATACCGGTTGAAAAGCCACGTGCCACCGACGTTTTCGGCCATCTCCAGCACTCGGGTGCGCATTCCAAGCTGCCGCAGCCGGTGCAGCATGTACAACCCGGAGAATCCCGCACCGATGACGAGCACATCGAAGTTGGTATCGGCGTCAGCCATCTTCACCACCGGTCATTTTCAGGATGGTTCGGGTGAGGTGCAGGCTCTTGATCCGCCATGCACCGTCCCGCTTCTCATAGGTCTCGTGATAGTGGCCCGCGCCGTACAACTCGCGGCCGTCACCGAAGATCAGCAGATCCTCCATCGCCCAGATACCGGTCGCGGTGGTGGCCGAGGTGAGCGTGAGCTCGGGCGTGTGACAGTGATGCTTGGTCGCCACGTTCTCGAGGCCGCCCATCACCATCGGGACGAAGTTGTCGACCCCCTCGATCGGTGCAGCGGTCTGGGGATCGGCGCCGGCGGTGGACACGGCCATGTCCAGGATGACCACGACATCGGGGGCGAATACGTCACGCCACGCCCCGACGTCTTTGGTGTCCAGGAAACGGCAGTAGCGCGCCTTCAGTTGCCGGAGGTCTTCCAGCTCGTCAGCCGCCTCAGTCATCGCACTCCCTTGCCGCTTACGGACCTGACTGCTGAAATCTATACTGTAATGGACTTAGTATCTATCAGGAATCGAGAGGCTTGGCGTGAAAGTCCCATTCACCTGGAAAGTCACCGGCTGGTTCATGGTCGGTTGGTCCCCAGAGTTTCCCGTCGGCGAGGTCCGGCCGCTGCACTATTTCGGTGAGGATCTGGTGGCCTACCGGGATGAGCAGGGTGCGCTGCACGTCTTGGAGGCACATTGCAAACACCTGGGCGCGCACATCGGTCACGGCGGCAAGGTGGTCGGCGACTGCGTCGAGTGCCCCTTCCACGGCTGGCGCTGGGGTCCGGACGGCACCAACCGATACATCCCCTACCAGCCGGACCGGCCCAACCGCGGGCTACGCCTCAAGGTGTTTCCCGTGCGGGAGCAGTACGACTGCGTCTTCGTCTGGCACCACCCGGACGGCAAAGAGCCCCAGTGGGAGATGCCGGACATCTTCCACAAGTTCCCGCAGTTCGAGACGGACCCGGCGGCCTACTACCGGGCGTACCCGGAGTTCTCCCGGCGCGCGGAACGCGAACCAGTACATCCGCAGATCGTCGCCGAGAATGCCCCCGACAGCGCGCATTTCGAGTACGTGCACCACGCCAGCGTGACGCCCAGGGTGCTGGACTGGAAGATCGTCGACCAGGAATGGCAGTTCATCGCGGGCTGGCCGGACGCGCGCAGCGACAACCCCGAGGACCTCGCGCTGCGGTTCCACAGCCACCTATTCGGCCTCGGCGGAGCGATCAGCGTCTTCGAGGGCGCGCAGAATCATCGGCTGATCTTCACCTGCACACCGGTCGACGACGAATGCTCGGACCTGTTCTACTCGATCTGGTGGCCGCGGCTTCCCGGCGATACCGCGGACGTTCCGGAAGGCAAACTGCGGGACGTCATCGAGAAGCAGTTCCTGTCCACAGTGTTCGACGATCTGCAAATCTGGCGCTACCAGAAGTACGTGGAACACCCCGCGTTGTCGAAAGTCGACGCGAAAGGCTATATGGCGCTGCGGAAGTGGGCGAAGCAGTTCTATGACGTCGCCCCGGTGGGCGCCCCCGCATGACGGACCGACTGGCCGGGCTGACCGCACCCGGGCACACCGCGATCGTCACCCAGGAGTGCCAGGGCGCGGTGATGGGCCCCGACGCGGGACTGGCGATGCTTGCCGAGGAGGCCCGCCGCGAGGCGCTGCCGAACATCGCGCGGCTGCTGCCCGCGGCCCGGGCGACCGGGGTGCGGGTGGTGCACTGCCTGGTGCAGCGGCGGCCCGACGGGCTCGGCTCCAACCACAACGCGAAGATCTTCGCGATGGGCGGCGGCAGCAAGGTGGACATCACGCCCGGCACGCCGGGGGCGGAGCTGTTGCCCGAATTAGGGCCGGAGCCTTCCGATTTGGTGTTGCGCCGGTGGCACGGCGTGGGCCCGATGGGCGGCACGGACCTGGACGCGGTGCTTCGCAATCTCGGGGTGTCGACCATTGTCGTGGTGGGTGTTTCGCTGAACATCGCGATTCCCAACGTCGTCATGGATGCCGTCAACGCCGCCTACCGGGTGGTCGTCCCCCGCGACGCGGTGGCCGGCGTACCCCCCGACTATGGTGCAGCGATGATCGCCAACACCCTGTCGCTGCTGGCCACGATCACCAGCACCGACGATCTGCTCCGGGCCTGGGACGAAGGAACGCGATGACCGAAACTGCACCAGAAGTTCGAGGCGGATTCCCCGACGTCAGACCCGTCGAGGACGCGCCCGCGGAACTGGGCCCGTTCGTCGCCGCGCTGCGCCGCCTGCAGGACCTGACCGTGTCCACCAAGCCCGACCCCGCGCTGTGGGCCGCCGCGACCGCCCACTTGCAGAACGCCTGCGCGCTGCTGGAGGGCCACCAAGTCCCGGAGACCGAGGCGGTGGCCGGCCGGGTGCTGAGCCTGCCCGGGTTGGCCCACCCGCTGATACCGCCCTGGATGGTGACGGAGTCCGGTCCCGACGGCGTGCGGATGGCCGGTCATTTCAGCACCGCCCACATCGGCGGGAACCGGGCCGTGCACGGCGGCATGATCCCGCTGTTCTACGACTGGCTGTTCGGCATGGTCGTGACCGCCGCGGACATCCGGCCGACGCGCACGGCCTACCTGCACGTCGACTACCGGAAGACCACCCCGATCGACGAGCCGCTGACCGCCCACGGACGTATCGCCGGCGTCGACGGCCGGAAGGTTTTCATTGACGCTACTATGATAGCCGCCGATGGAACCCTACTCAGCGAAGCCAACGGCTTGATGGTCCGACTGCTACCCCACCAGCCGTGAGAGGCATGATGTCCGACACCACAACGGCATTCACGGTCACGGCCGTGGCGAAGGCCGTCGCTGCCGCAATCCCCGATCGCGAACTGATCATCCAGGGGGACCGTCGCTACAGCTATGCCCAGGTGATCGATCGCTCCAGTCGGCTGGCCGCATTTCTGCATTCGCAGGGGTTGGGATGCCACACCGAGCGCTCGGCGCTGGCCGGGCACGAAGTCGGCCAAGATCTGCTCGGTCTCTACGCCTACAACGGGAACGAATTCGTCGAGGCATTGCTGGGCAGCTTCGAGGCGCGGGTCGCCCCGTTCAACGTCAACTTCCGCTATGTGAAAAGCGAGCTGCAGTACTTGTTGGCAGATTCGGGGGCGACCGCGCTGCTCTACCACGCCGCATTCGCACCGCGAGTGGCCGAGATCTTGCCGGATCTTCCACAGCTACGCGTGTTGATCCAGATCGCCGACGATTCGGGCAACGAATTACTGGATGGCGCAATCGATTACGAGGACGCTCTGGCAGCGGTGTCGCCAGAGCCGCCGCCGGTGCAGCACTCCGCCGACGACCTGTATGTCCTGTACACCGGTGGCACCACCGGCATGCCGAAGGGCGTGTTGTGGCGTCAGCACGACATCTTCATGACCTCCTTTGGCGGACGGAACCTCATGACCGGCGAGCCCTCGGCGTCTGTCGACGAGATCGTGAACCGGGCCGCTTCGGGCCCGGGCACAAAACTGATGATTTTGCCCCCGCTGATACACGGTGCGGCGCAGTGGAGTGTGATGACCGCGATCACCACCGGGCAGTCCGTCGTGTTCCCCACGATCGTCGATCATCTGGACGCCGACGACGTGGTGCGCACCATCGAACGGGAAAAGGTCATGGTGGTCACCGTGGTTGGCGATGCGATGGCACGCCCCCTGGTCGCTGCCATCGAGAAGGGGATCGCCGACGTGTCGTCGTTGACCGTCGTCGCCAACGGCGGTGCCCTGCTGACTCCGTACGTCAAGCAACGTTTGATCGAAGCGCTGCCGAACGCCGTCGTGGTCGACGGTGTCGGGTCGTCGGAGACCGGGGCACAGATGCACCACATGTCGACGTCGGGTGCGGTGGCAACCGGCACCTTCAACGCCGGACCGGACACCTTTGTGGCCGCCGAGGACCTGACCGCGATCCTGCCGCCCGGGCATGACGGGATGGGTTGGCTGGCGCAGCGGGGCTATGTGCCGCTCGGCTACAAGGGCGATGCGGCCAAGACCGCCAAGACTTTTCCGGTGATCGACGGTGTCCGGTATGCCGTGCCGGGCGACCGGGCACGGCACCGCACCGATGGCTGCATCGAATTGCTGGGCCGCGATTCGGTGACCATCAACTCCGGCGGCGAGAAGATCTTCGTCGAGGAGGTCGAAACGGCCATCGCATCGCATCCCGCGGTGGCCGACGTGGTGGTCGCCGGGCGGCCCAGCGAGCGGTGGGGCCAGGAGGTCGTCGCCGTCGTGGCGCTCGCCCCAGGCGCCGAGGCCGACGCCGGCGAGCTGGTGGCGCACGCCGCGCAGACGCTGGCACGCTACAAACTGCCCAAAGCGATCGTGTTCCGTTCGGTCATCGAGCGCAGCCCGTCGGGTAAGGCCGACTACCGGTGGGCGCGCGAGCAGGCGGTGAACGGCTGACGGGAGTGGTTGCGGAGGACCTCATGAAGTATCAAGGCCGCGTCGCTGTGGTCACCGGTGCCGGCTCCGGCATCGGACGCGCACTGACACAGGCGCTCACCCGCGACGGGGCGCATGTGGCGGCATCCGACATCGACCCCGATGGACTGGCCGAAACGCGCGACGGGTGTCCCGACGGGCAGGTCACGCCGTATCGGGTCGACGTCGCCGACCGCGATGCGGTGTTGGATTTCGCCGACCAGGCGCGCCGGCAGCACGGCCCCGCCTCGCTGCTGTTCAACAACGCCGGAGTCGATTTGTTCGCCGGCGTGGCGGACATGTCCTGGAAGGACTTCGACTGGCTGATGGCCATCAACGTCGGCGGGGTTGTCAACGGCACCAAAGCCTTTCTGCCGCAACTCATCGAGGCGGGCTCCCCCAGACGCCCTTCCCGGCTGGTGAATCTGTCCAGCGCCTTTGGTCTCATCGCGATTCCCTACCAAGGCGCTTACAGCGCTTCGAAGTTCGCCGTGCGTGGCTTCACCGAGGCGCTGCGCCAGGAGATGATCATGGAACGTCGTCCGGTGACTGTGCACTGCGTCCATCCCGGCGTCGTGCGTACCAACTTCGGGGCCAATATGCGCACCGCCGATACCGAGGATCCCGACCTCGCGGCCAAACTCTTCGACCGTTCTGCCCTGACCTCACCGGCAAAGGCCGCTCGGCTCATTCTCCGTGGGGCCGAGAAGAACCGGGCCAGGATCCTCATCGGGCCCGACGGGCGCGCGATGGCGGCGATGCCGCGACTGCTCGGTGTGCGTTATGCCGACCTGCTGGCCCGCGCCGCACGGCTGACCAACTCGGGCTCCGCGCACGCCGACCGCTAGATCGGCCTATCCCGCTGCGCGGGGGCTCTGCTGCCACGGGACGTTCTGTGCCGCAAGCCCATTACGGGCGATATCACCGCTGCGGGTGCGTCAGCACACCGGCGCACTGATTTGGCATAGCTCCGATGATGATCGGCGTCGCATGGCCACGCCCATATTGCCTACTGTAATAATTACAGTACGATCTTACGAAGAAGTGTTCGATCGTGCTGAGATCAAGATGCTGGAGATCAGGTGACGACCAACGTTCACACCGCCGCCGGTGCCGGCGACGAAACCGTCAGCCTGCGCGACCCTTACCCGTTCTTTGCGCGCAAACGTGCGCAGGCCGGGGTGTTCGCCGGTACGGTGATGGACTACTCCAAGACGCCGGAGTCCCTGATGCCCAAACGGGAGTACTCCGCGATGTCGTTCGACGCGGTCAACACGGTGTTCCGGGATGGCCGGGTGTTCAGTTCCAAGCCGTACGACAAGACCATCGGCCTGTTCATGGGGCCGACGATCCTGGCGATGGAGGGGAAGAAACACCGCGAACACCGCAACCTGGTGTCGGCGGCATTCAAGTCCAAGGCACTGGCCCGCTGGGAGCCCACCATCGTGCGGCCGATCTGCAATGCGTTGATCGACGAGTTCATCGAAACCGGCAGAGCTGACCTGATCCGCAACTTCACTTTCGAATTCCCCACCCGCGTCATCGCCAAGCTGCTGGGATTGCCGGCCGACGACCTGCCGATGTTCCGCAAGCGCGCCGTCCAGTTGATCAGCTACCACGTCAACTACGAAGGCGCCTTCGAGGCGTCGGCCGCGCTCAAGGACTATTTCGTCGAACAGATCGAACAGCGTAAGTCCAAACCCACCGAGGACATCATCGGCGACCTGGTCACTGCGGAGATCGACGGCGAAAAGCTCACCGACGAAGCGATTTACTCGTTCCTGCGGCTGTTGCTACCCGCCGGCCTGGAGACCACCTACCGCTCGTCGGGAAACCTGTTGTACCTGCTGCTCACCCATCCCGAGCAGTTCGCCGCGCTGCAAGCCGACCACGAGCTGCTCACAGCGGCCATCGAAGAAGGGCTGCGCTACGAGACGCCGCTGACCGTCGTGCAACGCTTCACCACCGAGGACACCGAGGTGGAAGGTGTGAAGATTCCGGCCCGTTCGGTGATCGGCGTGTGCATCGGTTCGGCGAACCGCGACGAGCGGCGGTGGGAACGTTCCGAAGAGTTCGACATCTTCCGCAAGCACCTGCCGCACATCTCCTTTGCCGCCGGTGAGCACACCTGCCTGGGTTTGCATTTGGCGCGCTTGGAAACCCGCGTCGCAATGGAATGCCTGCTGAATCGACTGACCAACGTCACCTTGTTGACCGACGACGACCCGCACATCCACGGTCAGCCATTCCGATCGCCGAATGCGCTTCCGGTGACGTTCGACGCGAAGTAGGGTCGGCAAAATGGTCAAAGTCATGACGGGCTTTCGGGTCCTGGAGCTCGCACAGTTCACCTTCGTTCCGGCGGCGGGGGCCATCCTGGCCGACTGGGGAGCGGACGTCATCAAAGTCGAACACCCGACGCGCGGCGATACCCAGCGCGGCTTCGTGAATATGGGTGGCATTCAGGTCGATCCGGAGCGGCATCCGCTGATGGAGCACCCCAACCGCGGCAAACGCAGCGTCGGGATCGACGTCTCGACGCCGGGCGGACAAGAAGTGATCTACGAGCTGGCCAAGACCGCGGATGTATTCCTCACCAACTACATGCCCGCGCAGCGGCAGAAGCACAAGTTCGACGTCGAGCACATTCGCGCGGTCAACCCGAACATCGTGTACGCCCGCGGCTCGGCCTACGGCGACAAAGGGGCCGAACGCGACACCGGCGGCTATGACGGCACAGCGTTCTGGACGCGCAGCGGCATTGGCTACGCCCTGACACCCGAGGAGTTGGGCGGCGCACTGGGACAAGGCATTCCCGCATTCGGCGATTCGATCGGCGGCATGTTCATCGCCGGCGGCATCTCGGCCGCGCTGCTGCATCGGGAGCGCACCGGTGAAGCCGTCGAGCTGGACGTCTCGCTGCTGAGTACGGCCTGGTGGGCGGCGGGCGCCAGCGTGACGCAGGGTATGGAGACCGGCGAGGTCATGCGCACGCCGATGCCGGGTTCCGGCACGCCCTCGGTGAATCCGTTCATGGGCAATTACGAAACCTCCGACGGCGGCACCATCAACCTGTGCATCATCAGCCCGACCGGGTTGATCCGGGACACCTTCGAGCACCTGGGCATCCCCGAGGCCGCCGACGATCCCCGGTTCTCCGAGGTACTCCCGTTGATCCAAAACGCCGGTGCCGCCGCGGAACTGATCGCAAAAGCGTTTGCCGCCAAGCCGTTTGACTATTGGCGGCAGCATCTCAAGACGATGATGGGCCAGTGGGCGCCCTTCCAGAGCCTGCTGGACTTAATCGACGACGAACAGGCGATCGCCAACGACATGATCGCTGAAGTCGCACTCGCCGGCGGCGGCAAGCCGTTCCGCGTGGTCCGCGGCCCCGTGCAGTTCAACCACGAGCCGCTGACGACGACGCGGGCACCGCAGGCCAGCGAGCACACCGAGCTGGTGCTGATGGAACTCGGCATGGACTGGGACCGGATCGAGGAACTCAAGAATGCGGGAGCTATTGCGTGACCTCCACTAACGATGTCGCCATCATCGGCGTGGGTTTGCACCCGTTCGGGCGCTTCGAGGGCAAGTCGGCAATGCAGATGGGCGTCGACGCCATCCTCGCCGCGGTCGCCGACGCCGGTATCGCTTGGCAGGACGTCCAGTTCGCCACCGGCGGGAGCTGGACGGTGGCCAACCCGGACGCGATCGTCGGCATGGTCGGGCTGACCGGCATCCCTTTCACCAACGTGTTCAACGCATGCGCGACCGCTGCCAGTGCCGCCAAGGCGTGCGCCGACGGCATCCGACTAGGCGACTACGACATCGGGATCGCCGTCGGCCTGGATAAGCACCCGCGCGGTGCCTTCACCGAGGATCCCGCACTGGTCGGCATGCCGCGTTGGTATGCGGAGAACGGGCAGTATCTGACCACCCAGTTCTTCGGCATGAAAGCCAACCGCTACCTGCACGATCACGGCATCTCCCAGCAGACCCTGGCCAAGGTCGCCGCGAAGAACTTCCGCAACGGGGCGATGAACCCCAACGCTTTTCGCCGGAAACCGATCGCCGAGGAAGACATCCTGAACTCGACGATGCTCAATTATCCGCTGACCCAGTACATGTTCTGCGCGCCCGACGAGGGCGCCGCCGCCGTCGTCATGTGCCGGGCGGACATCGCGCACCGCTACACCTCCAAGCCCGTCTACCTGCGGGCGGTGGAGGTCCGCTCCCGCCGCTACGGGGCCTACGAGGTCAACACCACCTGCGCGCCGGTCGAAGAAGACGTGGCCCCAACGGTTTACGCCGCCCGTGCCGCCTTCGAGAAGGCCGGCATCGCCCCCGACGATGTCGACGTGATCCAGTTGCAGGACACTGACGCCGGCGCCGAGATCATCCACATGGCCGAGTGCGGGTTCTGCGAGCATGGTGATCAGGAGAAGCTGCTGGCCGACGGCGCCACCGAGATCAATGGCGCGATGCCGGTCAACACCGACGGCGGGCTGATCGCCAACGGCGAGCCGATCGGGGCGTCCGGTCTGCGCCAAATCCACGAGCTGGTACGGCAACTGCGGGGCCAGGCGGGTGATCGTCAGGTGGCCGGTGAGCCGCGCGTCGGGTTCGCTCAGCTGTACGGCGCGCCGGGTACCGCGGCGGCAACGATCCTCACGACCTGAGCGGATTCCCGCGCGCTAGGAGGCTTTCCGCGCGACCGGCGCGTACGCCGGCTTGCCCAGGCCCAGCACGTATTGCGCGATCATGTTGCGGAACACCTCGAGGGTTCCGCCGTAAATCCCCACCAGCGGCGCGAATCGGTAAACGTACTCCGCGGCTCCGTCATCGGCCGCGCCATCGGTACCGACGGGCAGCGTGGACGCCGTACCAAGAATGTCCATCAGGTCGGGGGAAACGTCACGCATCGTCTGGGCGAGGGCGACGCGCCCGAAGATGCTGGGTGCACTGAGCGACGCTTCTATCCGCGCGGCGCTGCGTCCCAACCGGTATGCCACTGATGAATCATCAATGAGTCTGTGCCCGTTCGGGTCTCGCTGTGCGAGTTTGGCTGCCGCCTTGTCCAGGGCGTCGGCCATGAAGCCGGCTTGGTGCATCATGATCGATACGTCCTGCAGCCCGTCGGGTGCGGCCGCCACCGCGCCGTGCTCGGTGTTGAGCGGTTCACGCAACACCGTCCAGCCGGCGTTCACGTCGCCCAGCCGATACTTGTCGTCGACGCGCACGTCGCTGTAGTAGACGATGTTGGTGCGGTCGCCATCGACGGTGCGGATGCCCTGGATCTCGATGCCCGGGGAGTTCAGCGGGACCAGGAACATGGTGAGGCTCTTGTGCTTCTGAGCATTCGGATCGGTGTTGGTGATGAGGAAGACGTACTGGCAGTTGTGCGCGCCGGTGGTAAACATCTTGGAGCCGTTGATGATCCAGCTCGATCCGTCCGCCTCGCGGACGGCCCGGGTCTTACAGGTGGCGATATCGGATCCACCCTCGGGTTCGGTGTAACCCAGGCACAGCCGGACATGGCCGCTGAAGACGCCCGGTAGCACTTCGTCTCGCAATTCGGCGGACCCGAACCGCGCGACCGAACGAGCCACCATGGCGGTGGTGCCCCAGGTCACCCAGGGCACGTGCGCGCGCCGCTTCTCCAGCTCCCAGATGCGGCGACGCACGCGGGTAAAGCCGCCCTCGGCTGCCGGCTTCCATTCGCGCTCCAGGTAGCCGGCGGCGCCCAGCGCCAGGTGCACGCCTTCGTCGAAGTTGTCGCCCGTCTCGCGGTCTCGGCGCTTGACGTCTTCGGTGACATGCGTGCGCAGGAAATCGCGGGCTTCCTCGAGGAAGCGCTGGTCGTCTTCGGACAGCGTGACTCGTGAGAAATCCACTTAGGCGCCCTTTCCGCTTTCCCGTGCGGCGACGAGTTCGCCGATGTATTTGGCGCTGGCGCCCGGATCCCCACCGGCCAGTGCCCAGCCGCGGGCACGCACCAGATATGCCGTCGCGGCCGCTTCCGCCGAAACACCAAGGCCGCCTTGGATATGCACCGCCATCGTTGCGGCCTTGGCCGCCTCTTCGGCCATGAACACGAACGCCGAGGCCGCCAGTTCCGGACGCTCCTGGGGCTCGTTGTCCAGGAACCAGGCCGCGCGTCGCGCCAGATTACGGCCGCCCTGCACGGTGATCGCGATGTTGGCCAGCGGATGAGAGATGCCCTGCAGTGTCGAGATCGGCACCCCCAACGTGTAGCGGGTCTTGGCGAACTCGGCAGCGATGGTCATGGTCTCCTCGACCAGGCCCACTAACGCCGCGGCAGTCAGCACCCGCCACTCATCCAGCGCCCGTTGGTATTCCGCCAACGCATCGGATCCACTGGCCAGCACGGTGCGGGTGTCCGCGGTGGCCGGATCCACCCAGGCCATCGGGAGCCTGCCGATGTTGTCCACCTTGGTCGGCCGGGTGCCGAAGGTCAGCGCGACGACGGCCCCGTCTCCAGTGGCGTCGCGCACGATGATCTGGTCGGCAATCGACCCGGTGGGAAGGAGCCGGGATCCGGATGCGCTGTCCTGCTGTGGATCGAACGCGGCGAGTCGCTTGCCGTGGACGATGTCGGATTCTACCGCGCCGAGTCGAGCGAGCAGCCGTGCGGTACAGACCTGGTCGATCCACGGGACGGGCGCCAGCGACCGGCCGATCTCCTCGGCGACCAGCGTCAAGTCGACCAGCGTCGCGCCATCGCCGCCCGCGGATTCCGGGACGGCCATGGTCGTTGCACCCATGGCGCACAGCCGTTCCCACAGGTTCTTGTCGAAGCCGGTTTCCTCTGCTGCGCGCACGGTTTCGATCGAGCAGTGCGTCTTGAAGAAATCACGGTAGGCGGTCTGCAACGCTTCGTGATCCGGCGTCAGGCTGTAGTCGAGCCTACGTAGTTCATAACGGTCCATGCTCAGCCTTTCTCCTGGCCGCCGAAAAAGAATTCGTGTGCGTTGTTGTAGAGGTAGTTCTCGAGCACGTCATCGGGCAGATCCAACCCCGCGGCTTCCGGAACGACGCGGTGCATTTTCAGTACGGGCCAGTCCGAAGCGAAGATCACCTTGTTCGGACCGCGGGTCCGCATGAAGTGCAACAGGCTCTCCGGCAGCCGCTTCGGCGACCACGCCGACGTCATCAACCGCAAATTGGCGTATTTGATCAACAGCCTGATTGCGAGGTCCCACCACGGGTCCGCGCCGTGAATCATGCACAGCTTCAGTTCCGGAAAACGCACGCAGACCCGATCGAGGTGGATCGGGTTCTGCACCTCTCCGGGGATGGGAGGCCCCGGGATTCCGGTATTGATACACAGCGGCAGCTCGAGCTCGGCGCACTTGGTGTAGAGCGGGTAGTAGACGGCGTCGCTCGGCGGGTACTGTCCGTCGCCCCAAAAGCTTGGCCCCACAGCGGCATAGGCGACGGGCAGGTCGCTGACGACGGAAGCCAGTTCCCGCAGGGACGGTATCGGCCGCAGCAGGTTCACCCCACCCATGGCCAGCGCGAAACGCTCGGGCTTCTCCTCGACGAACTTGCGCGCGGTCACCGACGGCTTGGCGATGTTGTCCATCAGGATGGCTTTGCGCACGCCCTGGGCATCCATCTCATCGAGCAGCTCCGACATCTCGACCGGCTCGAACATGGACTGCGGGCCCTTGAAATAGTCGTCACGCACCTTGAGCATCCAGGTCGGCTGCTTCTCGGTCTCACCGAAGTGCACGTTGACCAGGCAATCGATAGCTTTCATGTCGACATCGGTGCCTTTGCTGTTGCGTAACGTTTCGCCCAACGGTAATCGGCCTTGCCGTTGCCCAGGCGCTGGACGTGCTCGACGAACAAAAAGTCCTTAGGCGCCTTGAACCGCGCCAGTTTCGACGTGCAGAGCGTGTGCAGCTCCTCGGCCGTCGCCGCGGCACCATGCCGGAGTTCGACGAGCGCGACGAGTTCTTCGCCCCAGCGATCGCTGGGCCGACCGACGACCAACGCGTCGGCGATCGCCGGGTGGGCGCGCAGCACCTCTTCGACTTCCTCGACGAAGACTTTCTCGCCGCCGGTGTTGACCACCAACGAATCGCGACCGAACAACCGCAGGGCTCCGTCGGGTTCCAGTGCGGCACGGTCGCCGGAGATCACCACCCGCTTGCCGTCGATCTCGGGGAACGTTTTGCGGGTGGCGTCGGGATCATTGAAGTAGCCCAACGGTATTCGCCCTTCCCGCGCAACCCACCCCACCTCGGCCTCGCCGGGGGAAAGGAAGTGGCTGTAGTCCTCGGAAAGAACCAATCCGCCTTCACGCAGTGTGAACGTATCGGTCTGGGTACCGCGCCGGCTGTGGCCGAAGCCCATGTTCCCGGTCTCCGATGAGCCGTAACCGTTGATCAGCGTGATCTGGGGTAACAACTCCAGCAGGGCTTGCTGGTACTTCGGATTGGTTGCGGCGCCGCCGGTGCCGATGGCGTACAGCGACGACAGGTCGTAGGAACCGCCCTGCAACTGGGCCACCAGTGGTGCGGCGTAGGCGTCCCCGACCATGGTCATCATGCCGACCTTCTCACGCTCGGCCGTTTCCCAGACGACGTGCGGGTCAAGCCTTTTCGAGGTGTCGTAGAGCACCACGGGCGTACCGGCCATGACCGCCGCGAACGCAGTCCACATGCCGGCCGCGTGCATCAACGGCGAGACCGCGAACCACGGCGCCCCGGCGTTGCCGCGCACCTTGTCGTGGATCTCCTGTGCGCAGGCGTGGTCCGCCCCGACCATCGACGACACGTAGATGTCGGACTGTCGCCACAGCACACCCTTGGGCCGACCGGTCGTGCCGCCGGTGCAGATCATCAGCAGATCGTCCGGGGATGCCGTCACGGTGTGCTCGTTATCCCCTTGCGCCAGTGCGTCATCCAACGACATCGCGCCGGGCAGTTCCGGAACGCCGCTTGCATCGTCAACCGACAGCAGCAGGTCAACGCCGGCATGTGTCAACACGTCGGCGAATTTCGCCCCCAGCCCCCGGTGATAGATGACGGCTCGGGGTTTTACGTAGTCGAGCAGTTCGCCGACCTCGCCCGGTGTGTAGTAGTAGTTGATGTTCACCGGTACGGTCCGGGCTTTGAGGCAGCCGATGACCATGTCCGGATACAGATCGTTGTGCATGATCAGCGCCACCCGGTCCTGCCCGCATTCCCAGTTCTGCAGGGTTTCGCGTTCCCGGTGCGCGCCCAGTCGCCGCCTTACCAGGAAGTTGGCCAGCCGACGGGTGCGCTCCGCGCATTCGCCAAAGGTGCTGCGGCGGCTGCCGCAGACCGTCATGGTCCGCTCGGGTATGACAGCGGCGATTTCGTCGAGAACCGCCCCAATGGTCCATTCGCTCACGGGCGTAGCCGGCCTCGGTTACTCACGCAGCCGAGCCGACTTGCACGCCAAGAAGATCTAGAGCGTTGTCCCGCATGATCTTTCGGACGTCGGACTCACTGAAGCCTTTCAGCTCCTCGACGAACGACACCGGCGATTCGAGGCCTTCTCCGTGCGGCCAGTCGGAACCGAACAGGATCTTGTCGACGCCGATGGCTTCGGCAAGCTCCGCCAAGTCGTCCTCGTAGTACGGCGCGATCCACACGTTGTTGCGCAACTGCTCCACCGGGTCTTCCGGGAAATACCGGGGTTGGGTGTTTGCCGCCTTCTTCAGGCGCTTGATCAGCCGATGCACGAAGTAGGAGCCGTTCTCGATGCTGACCGCCTTGAGTTTCGGATGACGGGTGAACACGCCGTGCACGATCATCGAGGCCATCGTGTCGTGAATGGCACGATCGTCGAGGAGCACCTGATCCAGCGGATCCTTGGCACCGAAGCCCTCGAAGGTGGCCTTGCCGCCCCACGCCGCCGCGATGTGCAGATAGCCGCTGTCGGACAGGTGGAATCCCACCGGCACCCCCGCCTCGGCCAGCCGGGCCCACACGGGGTCGTGGCTCGGATCGCCCAGCGACCGCGGCTTGACCAGGCCGGGCACCGGCGCGGGCCGCACCAGCACCAACTTGGCGCCGCGCGCCAACACGAACTCGACCTCTTCGACGGCCATGGCCGGGTCGGCCAGCGAAATGATCGGCGCGGCAATGATTCGGCGATCGGGCCGGTCGAAGCCCCAGTCCTCGTCGAGCCACAGATTGAACGCATGCACCGACGCCATCGTCGCCTCGATGTCGTGTTTGAGCGCCTCCTCGACCCCGCATCCGAAGGTCGGCAGCATGAACACCGTCTCGATGTCCTGGGTGTCCATCACCGTGATCCGGGCATCGCGGTTCTGATACTCAGGATGGTCCGCCAACCGTTCGACCTTCATCAGCGAGGCCGGGTCGACGCCTTCGGGAATCTCGCCGCGGAACAACAGGTCGAGGCAGCCCGGCACGATGATCGGGTCGAAGGTGGGGTTGGGGATGAAGTGGTTGACGCGATCCCCGATCACGGCCCACGTCCGCTTGCCCTCATTGACCATCTGGACGCCGCGCCGTTTGAACTTTTTGTCCAGGTGGCGGGTGAACGAGTCCAGCGGCTCGTAGTAGTGATTGTCAACGTCGATCGCCTGGTAACCCAAGTCAGCCATGATCATCCTTTCCGCCATTACCGGCGAACACTAAGCGTCGGTCGAATCGAGCGATGGAAATTGCGGCGGCCGCTTCTCGAGAAAACTCGTGATGCCCTCGATCACATCCGGGCGCGGCATGGCCTCGTGCAACAAAACCTCGGCGAGCGAATTGGCCTGTTCGACGTCGCGGGTCGCGTCGCCGTAGACCTGCCTCTTGATCACCGCCATGGACGCCGGGGAGCAATTCGTTGCGATGTCCTCGGCGTAGTCCAGGGCACGCTTCATCAGACTGTCCGGAGCGACAACCTCTTTCACGAGGCCCAGCTCGGCCGCCTCCTCGGCGAGGAAGGTCCGCCCGCTCAGCAACAGATCGAGAGCCACGCCCCAGTTGGTCAGCCGCGGCAGTATCCAGGAAATGCCGAACTCCGCGATCAGGCCGCGGCGGGCGAACACGGCTCCGAACTTCGCGCCGGCGGCGGCGAACCGGACATCGCACATCAGCGCCTGGGTCAAGCCGATGCCGACACACGCACCGTTGATGGCCGCGATGACGGGCTTGCGCAGCGTCGTGACGAAGTGGGGCGGGCGCTCCCCGACCAGCTCGGCCAGGTTGGTCTGACCCGCCTTCTCCATCGTCTCGCCGTAGCTGGGTGCCGAACTCGGCGCGCCCAGATACGCGCCCGCACAAAACCCCCGGCCCCGGCCGGTCAACACGATGGCCCGGACGGCGGGGTCCTGCTCGGCGCGGTCGATCGCCGCGTAGAACCCGGCGGCGATGTCGGGGCCCCAGGCGTTGAGGCGATCGGGGCGATTGAACGTCAGAATTGCCACACCGGTTTCAGTGGTCTCATACAGCACCGCCTCATCGGTGACCACACGGTCGGCGGCGCTCATCGGACTGTCCCCTCATAGCTGACTAACAGGCGAGTTTGTACCCATACTGTATACCTATCGGTACCGCATTCCACAACCGGCGTCAGTCGGGTGTGAAACCCCGACCAATCTGCGATTTCACGCGCCAAACCGTCGCTTCACCCACCCCCGGATCGACGGCCCGCGGACAACGAATTTGACGGCGCCGTAACCGAACGCCGGCAACTCATTTTCGGCACACAAACCCCCGTCGACGTGGCAAGACTTAATTCTTGTGGCGTGGGACACGCTGGAGGCACGTTTGCACCGCCCGCGCGATCGGGAAACCCAACAGAAGCCAGCCGACAATGGGAGGTAGTTGCAATGGTTGACGTCAAAAGCGGCCCGATCGAACTCGTTCGAGGCATCGTCGAAGATGCCCTCGGAAAGACCAAGCAGGTCATCGGGATCATCATCGGCAATGACGGCCTGATCGACGAGGGCAAGGCTCAGCAGGACAAGGCGGAAGCCCAGCGCAATGCTGGAAAGAAGGAAGCCGCTGCTGAGAAGGCTCGCGGTAAGGCCAAGGCCTACGAACAGCGTGAGCGGGCCGAGCAGAAATAGACGGCACGCTAATCGAGCGGGCCCGGTCGCTGACCGGGCCCGCTTCGCTGTGTAATTCCTTCTACTGCAACACGGTTTCGAGTAGGCCCAGGCGCTTATAAGCGTTCTCGATCTGGGCCTTCGCCTCGGCGGGCAGCTCGGCCTGCGGGGGGCGGGAATGCGGATATGCCCCGATGGGCAGGCCGAGCAGCGACGCGGCGTACTTGAACGCGCCGCCCCAGTGCGTGAAGTAATCCGCTCGCCCCGGATAGCACGTCCACCAGGATCCGATGTCGAGATCGAACTGGTCCAGCCCGGACTCGCGGCCGTAGTCCATGGCCTCCACGAGCTTGTCGCTGCGCACCAGATCCCAGTATTCGGAAAACAAACGCCGCGTGGGTGTTTCGAAAAGATAACCCGAGGTGCCCAATTGCGCCGGGCAGACGATCCCGTCGCGCAGCCAGCCGGCCCGGTACACCGTCTTGTCACATTCCCACACCGCCAGGCCGGGGGCCAGTTCATGCAGCATCCGGCTGCATGCCGGCCGGAACGCACCCTCCTTGGTGGCGCACACCGCGGGAACCTCGTTATAGATCCGGGCACTTTCGGCCGGTGTCAGCACATAACCCGACGAAGGCGAATTGAACATGCCCAACGCGATATCCGTTCGCGCCGCCACGTATTGAAAGAAACGCAGCACGCCGTCGCCGCCGTGCGCCTCCATCATCGGCGTTTGGATGTAGGCGATATCGGCGCCCGCCTGCTGGGCGTGCAGCGTCAAGTCCACGCACTCCTTCGCCGACATGGCCGCCGTGCAGGCCTGCACCACCACGTGGGGATTGATGCTGCGCGCCTCCTCGACCGCCACCTCCAGCAGGCGTTTGCGCTCGTCGAGAGTCAGCGACCAGAACTCGGCGATTCCGCTGGTGCACCACAACATCGGATGTCCGAGATCGCCCACGCAGTAGCGCACCAGCGTCCGGTAGGCGTCCCAGTCGATGTCATCGCCATCGGTGCCGCAGAACGGGGTGTAGAGGGAGTCACCGATCCCCCGCAATGCGCCGGGCGCCCACGCTCGCGCCTCTGCTGCCGTAGCCATGGTCGACTCCTTTTGTCTGCCAATCGATTTCTTCGGCCTGTAATCAGGTGAAGTCTGAACCGCCATCGACGTTGATGTTCGCTCCGGTCATATACGAGTTGCGTCGCGATGCCAGGAACGCGGCGACGGGGCCGATTTCGTCAGGCAGGCCGGCACGGGGCAGGTGTGCAGGATGACCGAAATGCTTGGCGATGGCCTTCATCAGGGCGTAGGGGTCGTTGCCGTCGACCCCCACCGAATCACCCCAACCGACCAAGGCTTCCGACGCGATGCTGCCGGGCGACAGCACGTTCACCAGGATTTCGTCCTTGGCCAGCAGCAGGGAGAGGTTCTTCGAAACGCTGGTGAGCATCGACTTCGCCGCCGTGTAGGCGGGCAGCATGATGCTTTGTCGCTGAGTCGAGTGCGCCGAGAAGTTGACGATCCGGGCCCATTGCGCCTTGCGCAGCAGCGGAAGCGCCGCGCGGACGCAGCGCACCATGCCCAGCACGCCGTCTTCGACAGACTGGCGCCACTGGTCGTCGGTCAGATCTTCGAATGTGCCCGCGGCGCCCGGACCCACGGTGATGACCAGAGCGTTGAGTTCGCCGCCCCATCGCTGAGCGAGCTCATCAAACACCTGGCCGACCGCGCCGTCATCCCCGATGTCGGCCGCCAGTCCGACCGCGTCCGGGCTACCGCGTTGGGTGAGATCGGTCACCGCGGCATCGAGGGCGTCGCGGCTACGTCCCACCACCGCGACCCGGGCGCCCTCGTCGGCAAAGCAGCGTGCCGTCGCCAATCCCATACCGCGGCTACCGCCGACTACGACCGCAGTGGCATTCGCCAGTCCTAGATCCATTGCGTAATCCGTAGCTCTAGTCCGGTCATTTCTGCCTGTCCAGCCGGTTTACCAAAAAGCCTACGATAGGTATTACAGTAGCAGAGGAAGAATACGATACGTAGGCGTATACGCAGGTCAGAAGAGAAGTGCCGGTAAATTCAACTGTACCGGCAGCACGGCCGCCGGACCGAATGCCCGAAACGGATTTTGATGGAGGTGCCCGTAGTGGCAAAACAGGCAACCGCCGATAAGCGCCAACGACGCGAGCGCGGGTCCATCAATCCTGATGACATCATCAGCGGCGCATTCGAACTCGCGGAGCAGGTGTCGATCGACAACTTGAGCATGCCGCTGCTCGGCAAACATCTCGGCGTCGGTGTGACAAGCATCTACTGGTACTTCCGCAAGAAGGACGACCTACTCAACGCGATGACCGACCGCGCGCTGAGCAAGTACGTGTTCGCCACTCCCTACGTCGAGGCCAGCGACTGGCGCGAGACCCTGCGCAACCACGCCCGCTTGATGCGTAAGACCTTCATGGGCAATCCAATTCTGTGCGACCTGATTTTGATTCGGGCGGCCCTGAGTCCGAAAGCGGCGCGGATGGGCGCTCAGGAGATGGAGAAGGCCGTTGCCAATCTGGTGGAGGCCGGCCTATCACCCGAGGACGCGTTCGACACCTATTCGGCGGTTTCGGTCCACGTTCGCGGATCAGTGGTACTGCAACGGCTGTACGAGAAGAATCAGTCGTCGGACGTCGGACCCCGAGCGATCGAGGATGCGGTGGCGATCGACCCGGAGAAGACCCCGCTCCTTGCGCAAGTGACCCGGATCGGTCATCGCATCGGGGCGCCCGATGAAACCAATTTCGAGTACGGGCTCACCTGCATTCTCGATCACGCCAGCCGGCTGATCGACGAGAGCCGCGGATCGAAAAGCAGCAAGTCGGCGCCAGCACGGCAGCGCAGACCTGCCAAGTCGTCCGGGTCCCGGACCAAGGCCGCAGCCGCCCGCTAGGCCCCGCCAAACCCCTTGTCAGGCCTCGGGTTCCGGAACGTGGAAGTGCTCGTCGCGTAACCGGAATGCTTCCCTGGCGCCATGCTGCGCACGGGTCTTGACGAAATTGAATTCGCCCGGCCCGAATTGCAGATTGGTGCCGAAAGCGTGGAACAGATAACTGGCGACCTCTTCACCCTGGTATGCCTGGCTCTGCTCGACCAGCCGGAACGCCTCCTTGGCGATGACAACGCCGTCGGCGGGCATCTTCGCCGCCTTCTCGGCCCAATATCGGGCCCGGCCGGTGACCGCGCCGGGATCGCAAGTGTCGGTGAAGATTCCGAGGTTTTCAACGTCACCCGCCTCGATGATGTCGCCGGTCAACAGCAGCCGCCGGGCCAGCACCGGCCCGAGCCGATGGAAAAACATGTGCAAGCTGCCCAGTGCGGGACCCAGGAAACGCGTTGCCGGCATGCCGATCTTGGTGTCACGCGCGATGACCGAGATGTCGGTCATCAACGCCATCTCGAAGCCGCCGCCGAGAGCGTAACCGGCGATCTCCCCCACCGTCACCTTCGGGAATCCCATGAAATTGTGATAGAAGCCAAAGGATTTGCGGTCCACGGCAAGTCGCCGACGCTGACTTGGGCGGCGTTTGGCGGCCGCGTCGTCGCCGGCTTCCTGATTCTGTCGAGCAGACGAGCCATACCACCCATAGGCATTGTTCATGTCGGCTCCGGTGGAAAAGACTCCCTCGGCGCCGCGCAGTAGCACCACCGTGAGGTCATCGTCTTCGGCCACCTGATCCAGACAACGGGCCACAGCCTCACGCATCGCCGCGTCATAGGAGTTCCGCTGTTTGGGATTATTCAGCGTGATGGTCGCGATGCGCCGGTCGGGATCGATGTCGAAGAGCACGCGATCATCAGAGGTGCTCGAGGCGGTCATCTATCGGACTCCTTTCGGCGCCTGCCGAATCGCGATCCGGCAAGCTTCTCCGGCCGCGACGCCAACGTGTTGACTTCGCCGGTGCACAGGACTTCGTCGTCGAGCAACAACCGTGCGGTCGAGGTGATGCCGCGTTCGCCCTGGGAACGAGCGATGTCGAATCGCAGCTCGGTCAACACCGGTGTCGGTCGACGGAAGGTCACCACCAGGGATCGGGTTTTGCCGGAAAGGCCGGTGACGCAATTGTGGTGCTGAATGACACAGTCGAAGAAGACCCCCAGAAATCCGCCATGCACCAATCCCGGCGGGCCTTCGTATATCAACGGGAATTCAACTCTCCCGCTGGCTTTCTCGGGATCCAGTCGGTCGAATCGGTACTCGGGAAAGCACGGGTTGTACGCACCGATATCGGTGGCGTGGTTGAGGTAGACGCGTCGGGGATCGTCGGGCATCTCGCCGATGCGCGGCGCGTTGTCTGCCGGTGCCGCGGCAGCCAGTTCGCGTTCCCACTCGGCGAACTTCTCCAGCATGGCGTCGACGGCGCGGTGCGGATGCTCGAGGGATACCAGCAGCGAGCTGAGCCGGCGCATGGCGGCCGCGGCCGCCACGGTTTGGGCGAGCGGCGCCTCCCCGAATCTCGCGTCGCTGTCGCGCGTCGACGCGGGTGTGGCATGCCCTTCCGACAAGGCCATGATCCTCGCTTTCACCCCGTTGTTCCGCAGCCAGCGTATCCTTGCTAACTTATACAGCGTATCAATCGTATTGCCTACTGTATGGGTAACCGTATCGGCGGAGAAAGGCCGGATTCGACGGTGAGTCAGGGGGCCGACACGGCCGGTGCCGAGGGTTCGGTGACAGTGCACCGGGACGGTGCGGTGTTACTGGTGACGCTCGACCGTCCTTCCCGGCGTAATTCGTTGACGCAGTTGATGATCGCGGCGTTGGTCGACTCATTGACTGCTGCGGCCGCCGACGATTCGCTGCGAGCCGTTCACCTCCGGGGCGCCGGTGATGACTTCTGCGCCGGCGCCGACTGGGTGGCTGCCAACAATCCCGGTGGGCAGCGTCCCCGCACCGGTGATCTGGTGCGCCGGATCCCCCACGCCGCCCACCGGGTGATCGAGCTCATCGCAACCATCCAGCTGCCGGTGGTGTGCAGCGTGCGCGGCTGGGCGGTGGGATTCGGCTGCAGCCTGGCACTGGCCGCGGACTTCACCGTGGCCGCCGACGATGCGGTGTTCTGGGAGCCCTTCATCGATCGCGGATTCAGCCCGGACTCGGGATCCACCTGGCTGCTGCCCCGTCTCGTCGGCCTGGCACGGGCCAGGCGAATGCTGCTGCTCGGCGAGAAGGTGAGCGCGCCGGATGCGGCCGACTGGGGATTGATTCACCAAGCGGTCAGCGGCTCCGACCTCGACCCGGCCGCTGAGGGGTTGGTGGGCCGGCTGGCCTCCGGACCGACCGCCGCGATTGGGCTGACCAAACAGGCGCTGAACTTCGGCCAGCACGCAACATTGAGCCAATCGCTGACCCAAGAGCTCTTCAACTTGGAATTATCGTGCCGGACAAAAGATTTCAAGGAAGGCCTGGAGGCTTTTCGGCAGCGACGCGCGCCGAAGTTCGATGGCCGATGACCCGGTGTGAAGGGATGAGATATGCCAACTGATTCGTTCGACACGATCAAGTACGAGGTCGACGGGCACACCGCGACCATCACCCTGAACCGCCCGGACGCGCTCAACGCGCTCAGCCCGCACATGATCACCGAACTTCGGGCTGCCTACGACGAAGCCGAAAACGACGACAACGTCTGGCTGACCATTGTCACCGGCACCGGCCGCGCCTTCTGTACCGGCGCCGATGTCAAAGAAATTCCCGAAGACGGCAAGGTGATCTACGAGCGGCCGTACCTGTCGACGTACGACCAGTGGGAGGCGCCGCAGGAGGGTACGCCTCCGTTTCGCACCATGGCCAAGCCGGTGTTGACCGCTGTGAACGGAATCTGCTGTGGCGCCGGCATGGATTGGGTCACTATCACCGACATCGTCATCGCATCCGAACAGGCGACCTTCTTCGATCCGCACGTCAGCATCGGCCTGGTGGCAGGCCGCGAGTTGGTGCGGGTATCTCGGGTGTTGCCCCGCTCGATCGCGTTGCGGATGGCCTTGATGGGCAAGCATGAGCGGATGGGCGCACAACGCGCCTACGACCTCGGATTGATCAGCGAGATCGTCGAGCACGACCGCCTGCTGGAGCGCGCGCACGAGATCGCCGACATCGTCAATTCCAATGCGCCGCTGGCAGTCCGTGGCACACGCCTGGCGATTCTCAAGGGCCTCAATGTGCCGCTGCACGAGGCTGAGATGCTCGCCGAAACCTTCCGCGAGCGTGTGCTGCGTACCGAGGACGCGCAGGAAGGCCCCAAGGCCTTCGTCGAGAAACGCAAACCGAATTGGCAATGCCGATGACCTTCGAAACCATCCTGCTCGACGTCGACGCGAGCGACCACGTCGCCACCATCACGCTGAATCGTCCCGAGCAGCTCAACGCGTTCAACCGCACCATGTGTGAGGAAATGGCCCGCGCATGGCGCATGGTCAAACTCGACGAGTCGGTGCATGCCGTGGTGTTGCGTGCCACCGGCGACCGCGCGTTCAGCGCCGGGCTGGACATCAAGACGCCATACGGGCAGCCCGAAAACATCTGGAACCACGAGGATCCCGGTGAAGCGCTGAGCCCGAAGTGGCAGAAGATGTGGAAGCCGGTGGTATGCGCGGTACAGGGTATGTGCACGGCGGGCGCGTTCTATTTCATCAACGAGTCCGACGTTGTCATCTGCTCCGAAGACGCCACATTCTTCGACTCCCACGTGTCGGCCGGCTTGGTGTGCGCGTTGGAACCGATCGGCCTGATGCGCCGCATCGGCCTGGGCGAAACTCTGCGGATTGCTTTGATGGGCAACGACGAACGGGTCAGCGCAGATACCGCCCTGCGGATTGGCTTGGTCTCCGAGGTCGTCGCCGCCGACCAGCTCTGGAGCCGCGCCCATGCGATTGCGGCGACCATCGCCGCCAAGCCGCCGACCGCAACCGCGGGCACAGTGAAAGCGATTTGGGAATCGTTGGACAAGCCGTATCGCGCCGCTTTGGAACAGGGCCTCATCTACACCCGGCTGGGAAACCCACTGGGAACAGCGGAGCTGGCCGCTCAGCACGAATCCGAGGTTCCCGCGCGCAAACCAAAGATCCGCTGATGTCGCGTCACCCATTGGTCCGACGCATCGCCGACGTGCTCGACCTCGCGCCGCAATCGCCGGCTATCGAGTTCAAGGGTCAATGGAATTCCTGGGCTCAGCTCGGCGCAATGGCACAACGCATCGCCGCCGTTACCGGCGGAGCCGAAGTCGGGATGCTGTTGCGCAACCGGCCCGGTCAGGTGGCGGCATTTCTGGGCGTGCTGCTGGGCGGTGGAACGGTCGTGGTCATCAACCCGTCCCGGGGCGATGAGCGCACCACGGCCGACATTGCGGGACTGCGGCTTCCGGTGATCGTCGGCGAGCGTGCAGACTTGACGTCGCTGGTGGCAGCGAGCACTCCCACGGTCGCGATTTCGGAGGTGTTAGACGGCGTCGAGGTATCCGGGCCGCGGGTAAGCCAGGCCGGCCCGCCGTCCGATGTGGCGGTACGCATGTTGACCAGCGGCACGACGGGTCCGCCCAAGCGAATCGATCTGAGCTACGACATGCTGGCCCGCAGTGTGATGGGCGCTGAGCCCGACCGCTCGCCGGCGCCCACCGAGCTGCGCCGCGGCGTGGCGATCGTGAACTCGCCGCTGGTGCATATCGGCGGGGTTTTCCGCGTGCTGCAATGCATCGCCGAGGCAAGACCATTCGTATTGCTGGAGCGATTCGAGCTCAACGCATGGATTGATGCGGTGCGCAAACACCGGCCCCGGGCGGTATCGCTGGTACCGGCCGCCCTGCGAACCGTACTGCACTCCGATGTTTCGCGCGCCGATTTGGAAAGTGTTCGGGCGGTCACCTGCGGGACGGCACCGCTGTCGGCCGAGGATGCCGATGCCTTCACCGAGAAGTACGGCGTTCCGGTCCTGACCTCCTATGCGGCAACAGAATTCGGTGGCGGGGTGGCGGGCTGGACGCTGCCCGACCATCAGCGATACTGGAAAACCAAGCGGGGCAGCGTCGGTCGGGCAAATCCGGGTGCTCAGCTCAGGGTGGTCGGCGACGATGGAATACCGTTGGGCCCGGATGAAGTCGGCCTGCTCGAGGTCAAGCCCGGTCAGCTGGGGCCGACCGCGCAATGGATGCGGACCACGGATATGGCCCGCATCGACGCCGACGGTTTCCTCTGGATCGTCGGGCGCGCCGACCAGGCCATAATCCGCGGCGGGTTCAAGGTGATGCCCGAGGACGTTCGGGCCGCGCTGGAGAGCCACCCCGCTGTGGCCGGTGCGGCCGTCATCGCCCGGCCAGACGAGCGACTCGGCGAGACGCCGGTCGCCATGGTTGAGCTACGCGAGCAGGCCTCAACCGACAGCGACCGGCTGGTTGAGTATCTACGAGAGCGACTGGCTCGCTATGAGATACCGACCGAAATCGCGATCGTCGACACCATTCCCCGCACTCCGTCGGGGAAGGCCGATCTCGGCGCGATCCAGAGCTTCTTCGGCGAGCCCGCAGCGCAGCGCGACCATGCCCGGTGATGCGCTGACGGTCGCCGAGATCATGCGGCATCAAGCCCGCGTGCGCGGTGACCATCCGCTTCTGGTCTGCGATAGCGACCGGCTCAGCTACGCCGAAGCCGACTCCCGGTCGGCGGAGCTTGCCCGCGGACTGATTGCCCTCGGTGCCGGCAAGGGAACCCATGTGGGCCTGCTCTACCCGAACGGACCCGAGTTCGTGGTGGGGATGCTGGCGACGGCACGAATCGGGGCCGTGGTGATCCCGTTCTCCACCTTCGTTACCGCTCGCGAATTGGGTGAGCAGCTGACCCACAGCGATGTCCAGATATTGTTGACTGCTCGGTCCTTCCGTTCCCACGACTATGTGCAACGCCTACGCGAGGTGCTTGGCGAGGCCGATTTCGGATCCCAATTACTTTGTGCCGCAGCACCGCAATTGCGCCATATTGCGGTCACGCACGAGACGCTGTACCGACGACCGGGCAGCGTGGTGATGGCGTTGGAAAAAGATGTCGCACCATGTGATCCGCTGGCCATCGTGTACACGTCGGGTTCCACCAGCGCCCCGAAAGGAGTGCTGCACACCCACGGTTCGCTGCTCGGGCATCAGCGAAATCTCAATCGCATCCGGGGTTTGACGGCCGATGACAAGCTGTTCTGCAATTCGCCGTTCTTCTGGATCGGCGGGCTCGCCTTCGGCCTGCTCGCCACCTTGGTGGCCGGATCCACCTTGGTGTGTTCCAACGCCACCGATGCCGGGGCAACGCTGGACCTGCTGGAAGCCGAAAGGCCAACCATCACCAACGGATTCAGCGCAGCGGTCGCACACCTGGCCGACCATCCGAGTTTTGCCGCACGTGACCTGTCGTCGATTCGGCGGGGCAACCTCTATCCGATCATGGCCGTCGGAGCGCGGCCCGCCGACCCGGAACTGCGCCACAACATGCTGGGCATGACCGAGGCCGGCAGCGTATTGCTGATAGCCGATGACGAATCAGACCAACCCGAACACCGCCGCGGCTCGTTCGGCAAGGCGGCACCGGGATTTGAAACCAAGGTCGTCGATCCCGACACGGCGGCCGTCGTGCGTGTCGGCGAAGTCGGCGAACTGTGCATCCGCGGTCCGTACTTGATGCAGCGGTACTACAAACGCAGTCGCGAGGAGTGCTTCGATGCCGACGGCTGGTTCCACACGGCCGATCTGGTGCGGACCGACGACGACGGATTCTTTTATTTCGCCGGACGCATGGGTGCGATGATCAAAACGGCGGGCGCCAATGTGTCAGCGGCCGAGGTCGAACAGGCCATCGGTAGGGCCACCGGCGGGATGGTGGCGTACGTCATCGGCGTCCCGGATGCGCGGCGCGGTCAGGTCGTCGCCGCGGCCGTGGTGCAGCCGGACGACTCGGATGGCTTGGATGCGGCGGCGCTGCGCGAACGGCTCAAAGCCGAACTGTCCACCTATAAGATCCCCAAGCGGTTCGTTGCACTGCGCCGCGCCGATGTGCCGCTGCTGTCCAGCGGCAAGGTCGACATGCGGCGACTCAGGGAGCTGTTCGATGCCTAACACCATCGATGCGCTGGTACGGTCGCGGGCCGCGCAATACGGTTCCAAGCCGATGGTGGTCGACCCGTCCTCACGCGTCAGCTATCACGAACTCGACAGCGCCACAAGGGAAATGGCCGCCATCTTCGTGGAGTCCGGCGTCGGCAAGGGCACCCGGGTAGGGCTGATCATGCCGAACAGCACCCGCTGGGTGCAGGTAGCCGTCGCCCTGACCCGCATCGGCGCGGTGCTGGTTCCGCTGAGCACCTTGCTGACGGCTGCAGAGCTGGCCGCACAGCTGCGGGCGGCTTCCGTGCAATTCTTGATCAGCGTCGAGGAATTCCGCGGCCACCGCTACCTCGACGACCTTCAGGCGGCGGGGCAACCCGAGCTCCCTGCGCTACGCCAGGTTTGGCCCATGGACCGGCTCGAAAACGCCTGCGCGAGCGAGCAGGCCCGCGACATCGTCGACCCCATGACAGCAACGGTCACGACCGCCGACCTGCTGGTCATCACGTTCACCTCGGGTAGCAGTGGATCCCCCAAGGGAGTCATGCATTCCCACGGCAGCGCGTTGGGCGCCGTGCAATCGGGCCTGGCGGCGCGTTGCATCACGGCAGATACCCGCCTGTATCTGCCGATGCCTTTTTTCTGGGTGGGCGGGTTTGGCAGCGGAATACTGACCACGCTGTTGGCCGGTGCCACTCTGGTTACCGAGGAAATACCGCGGCCGGAAACCACCCTGCGGCTGCTGGAAAGCGAACGCGTCACGCTGTTTCGGGGCTGGCCGGACCAAGCCGAGACGTTGGCGCGGCACGCCAGCGCGGTCGGCGCTGACCTCTCGGCCTTGCAGCCGGGAAGCCTGCAGGCGCTGCTTCCGCCCGAGCAACGCGCACGGCCCGGGGCGCGGGCGGCGTTGTTCGGCATGACCGAGTCGTTCGGACCGTATTGCGGCTACCCCGCCGACACCGACATGCCCGCCTCGGCGTGGGGCAGCTGTGGAAAGCCCTTTCCCGGAATGGAAGTCCGCATTCTCGACGCGGAAGGCGGTGCGCCCCTCCCGACCGGCAGTGCCGGAATGATCGCGATTCGGGGACCGCACACGCTGCGGGGCATCTGCGGGCGCAGCCGCGAGGACCTCTTCACCGCCGACGGCTTCTATCCCACCGGTGACCTCGGCTACCTCGACGACGATGGATTCCTCTTCTATCACGGACGATCCGACGACATGTTCAAAGTCAGCGGCGCGACCGTCTACCCCAGCGAGGTCGAGCGCGCGCTGCGCGCGATCGACGGAATCGACAACGCCTTTGTCACCAATGTGCCGAGCACCGCGGGCGAACAGGTGGGCGCGGCGGTGGTGCGTGGCGATCGCGCACTGACTGCCGAGCGGCTGCGCGGCTGTGCCCGAGGCCTGCTCAGTGCCTTCAAGGTTCCGACGGTGTGGCTGCTGCTGGATTCCGACGACGACGTTCCGCGCGGCGGCACCGGAAAGGTCGACATCCGCCGGCTGCGGGAGATGTTGGTGGACCAGGCTCAGGGGACCCGTGTCCACGGCTGACAGTTCTGCGACTCGAACGCCTTAATCGTTGTGTTGATGTTCGCGAACATCGGACCGACCGACATATTGGTTTGCACCACATGATCTTTGCTCGCATCGGGTGTGCTGTAGGTGAGCCAGGCGCACATCGAGTCCTGGGTCGGGACATTGTTTATCCAGACCCCGAACGTCGACGCCGAACCGGCAGTTCGGTAAAGCCCGGGTGCGATGTCAGGTCCGACGACAAATACACCGGTGCCCGGTATCGGGTCGACCGGGTCGGCATTCACCGGTGCCGGGAAGGCGATTGCCGTCATGCACGCAAGGAACACGCTCGATCCGCGAAGTATTGGGGACACTCTTCCTCGCTCCGCTTTGTTGCCCCCTTGGGTTGCAGCGTATGCCTAGGCGTCGCGGGCAACAACAGATATCACCCGGGCCGCTTCACGAAGACAACGGACCGCCGGCGTCCGTCACCACTCCGCGCGCGACGAGGTGGTCGATCAACGGCACCGCCCCGGCGGCAAGATGTTCCGACATCGCCGCGCGTGCCAGATCGTCATCATGCTTCTTCAGCGCCGACAAGATCCGCCGATGATCCTTCATCGATTGCTCGGGCCAGCCCTCGATCGCGGGAAACACCGATTCGGGTGCGTAGCGGGTGATCTGCGACATCAGTTGTGCCAGCTTAGGCGAGTCGGCCGCGATGTTGATGGCCCGGTGAAATTCATGGTTCAGCCGCACGGTGTGCTCGTGCTCGTCGCCGGCGTAGGCATCTTCCAGCTGCGCCTGAATTTCCTTGAGCTCGTGGAGTTGGTCGTCGGTGATGTTGATCGCAGCGCGAGCGGCCAGCTCACCACCGACGTGCGCCTGCACATTGGCCACATCGGTGACATCGCGTCCGGTGACCGGCAACACCACGAAACCCCGACGCGGCTGCTGATCGATCAGGCCTTCGGCGCGCAGCGCGAACAGCGCCTCGCGCACGGGTGTGACGCTGATGCCCAACTCCGCGGCCAACTGGTCCAGCCGGATGTATGACCCAGCGGCATAGATGCCGTCGAATATCCGGCCGCGGATGATCCGCGCGACATCCTCGGAAAGTTGAGGCCGCGCAGCGAAATCCGGAACGCTCATGTCGTCACACCTGGTATTCGGCCAGCAGTCGCTTGCTGATGATGTTTTTCTGAATCTCGCTGGTGCCCTCACCGATCAGCAGGAACGGCGCGTCACGCATCAGCCGCTCGATCTCGTATTCCTTGGAATAGCCGTATCCTCCGTGGATCCGGAAGCTCTGCTGGGTGACCTCGGTGCAGTACTCGCTGCACAGATATTTGGCCATCCCGGCGGCGACGTCATTGCGTTCTCCCGAGTCCTTGAGCCGGGCGGCATTGACCATCATCAGGTGTGCGGCTTCGACTTTGGTCGCCATCTCGGCTAGCTGGAATGCGATCGCCTGGTGCTCGGCGATCGGCTTGCCGAACGTCTCGCGTTGTTGCGCGTAGCGCACCGCGAGCTCGAAAGCGCGAATTCCGACACCGCAGGCGCGCGCCGAGACGTTGACCCGGCCGACCTCGATGCCGTCCATCATCTGGAAGAAGCCCTGCCCCGTGGTGCCGCCGAGCACATCGTCGGCACTGGCCCGATAGCCGTCGAAAATCATCTCGGTCGTTTCAATGCCCTTGTAGCCCAGCTTGTCGATCTTGCCGGGGATATGTAGGCCGCCAACGACTTCGCCGAAGCCAACCGGCTTCTCGACGAGGAACGCGGTCAGGTTGCGGTGCGGTTTGTCCGAGCCCTCGTCGGTGCGCACCAATACCGCCACCAGCGTCGAGGTCGCGCCGTTGGTCAGCCACATCTTCTGACCATCGATGGTGTAGGTGCCGTCGTCATTGCGCCGGGCCCGGGTGCGGATCGCGGCCACATCGGAACCCAGCTCCGGCTCTGACATCGAGAAGGCGCCGCGGGTCTCGCCAACTGCCATCCGGGGCAGGAACCGCCGCTTCTGCTCGTCCGTGCCGTGCTGGCGCAGCATGTACGCCACGATGAAGTGGGTGTTGAGCACCCCGGACACGCTCATCCAGCCGCGCGCGAGCTCTTCGACGCACAGCGCATAGGTCAGCAGCGATTCGCCCAGGCCGCCGTACTCCTGGGGAATCATCAGCCCGAACAGGCCCATGTCACGCATCTGGTCGACGATGGCCTGCGGGTAGGTGTCGCCGCGTTCCAGTTCGGCCGCGTTGGGAATGACTTCCTTCTCGACGAATTGTCTTACGGTAGAGATGATCTCGGTTTGAAACTCAGACAGTCCGAGGGTCTGGGCGAGCTTGGTCATGCGCGGTGTTTCCCTTCCGGCTGCTCAGCAGGCGATGGTTTTGGCGTCCGCCAGGCGCTCGATCTCGGCGGCGGACAACCCCAAACGCATCAGGACGTCGGCGGTGTCTTGTCCCAATGCGGGTGCGGCGGTGCTGACCGGGTGAGTGCCGTCGAACGCGGCCGGCAGGCCCGGGGCGAAATAGTCGCCGAGGCCAGGCTGCCGCAATCGCGAGAACATTGGATTCGCAGTAACCTTCGGTCCGGCCGCGACCTCGGCGAAGGTGCGGTACCGCTCGAACAGCACCGTGGTCTTCGACAGCGCAGCGGTGATCTCGTCGGCGGTGTGATCGCTGAACCAGGTGGCGAACAGGCTCGACAGTACGTCGCGGTAGCGGTAGCGGTCGCCTTCGGACCCGAAGTCGACGCCCAGCGACTCGGCGAGCGCCGACACCGCGGCACCGGTCCCTGTCACCGCGAGCAGATCGCGAAAGTGCCGACCGGTCAACGTGACCACCATGAATCTGGCGCCGTCGCGGCTGGTGAAGTCCTGCCCGTATTGGCCGTAGATGGCGTTGCCCAGCCGTTCACGTTGTGTTCCATTGACTTGCGGTTCGGTCAGCAAGCCGAGATTCGCGGCGGTGGCCAGCGCGACGTCCTCCAACGCCAGGCTGACCCGTGCACCCGCCCCGGACTGTTCGCGGTGGCGGACGGCGGTGACGACGGCCAACGCGGCGTACAGTCCGCAGCACACATCCCAGGCCGGCAGTACATGATTGATCGCACCGGCATGATCGGCCGGGCCCGTGACGAGCGGATACCCGAGACCCGCGTTGACCGTGTAGTCCACTCCGGTGGAGCCGTCACCGCGCCCGAGTAACTGAACGTGAATGACGTCGGGACGG
>NZ_LZKU01000171.1 GCF_001672975.1 Mycobacterium sp. 1465703.0 | reverse complement strand
GACAGCGGCTCGTCCATCAGAAATGCCTTGGGGTGGCGCACGATTGCGCGGCCCATCGCCACCCGTTGACGCTGGCCTCCCGACAACTGCGATGGCTTGCGGTCCAGAAGCTCGGTCAGGTCAAGCGTTCTGGCCGTCTCCTCGACCTTCTGGGCTATCTCGGCCTTCTTCATCTTGGCCAGCGTCAACGGAAACCCGATGTTCTGCCGCACCGTCATGTGCGGGTACAGCGCATAGGACTGGAACACCATCGCGATGTCGCGGTCTTTGGGCGCCTTCTCGTTCACCCGTTCGCCACCGATACGGAGCTCACCGGATGAGATGTCTTCAAGTCCGGCAATCATATTCAGGGTCGTGGTCTTGCCGCAGCCGGAAGGCCCGACCAGGATCAGGAATTCGCCGTCGTCGATGGTCAGGTTCAGGTCGTGCACCGCCGTCGCGCCGTCGGGGTAACTCTTGCTGACATGGTCCAGCACAATCTCGGCCATCGCGTTATCCCTTCACGGCGCCAGAGGTCAACCCGGCGACGATTCGTCGTTGGAAGATTAAAACAAAAATGATGATGGGCACCGTGATTACCACCGCGCCGGCCGCGATCGACCCGGTCGGCTCCTCGAACTGGGAACTGCCGCTGAAGTTCACGATCGCCACCGGTGCGGTGATGGCCGCTTTGGTGGCCGTCAAAGTCAGCGCCAGCAGCAGGTCGTTCCAGGCGAAGATGAACACCAGGATCGCCGCCGTCACCACGCCAGGGGCGGCCAGCGGCACGATCACCTTGCGGAACGCCTGAGCCGGTGTGGCACCGTCCATTTTGGCCGCCTTCTCCAGATCCCAAGGGATCTCCCGAAAGAAGGCTGACAGCGTGTAGATCGCGAGCGGCAGCGCGAAGGTGATGTAGGGCAGGATCAGCCCCGGCCAGGTGTCGAACAAGCCGATGAAGCGTTCGATGTTGAACAACGGCGTCACCAGTGAGATGGCGGGAAACATGGTGATCAACAGGGTGGCACCGACCAGCCAGCGCTTGCCGGGGAAGTCCAGCCGGGCGATCGCGTACGCCGCCATGGCGCCGAGCACGACCGCGATCGCGGTCGTGGTCAACCCGATCCCGACCGAGTTGATCAGCGCAGAACTGAAGAAGTCACCGCGGAAGATCCCGCGATAGTTGTCAAAGGAGACCGTCGACGGAATCAGCTTGCCGTCCTTGATGGTTGAGCTCGGCTTGAGGGACAAGCTGAAGATCCACAACACCGGAAGAAGCGCGTACAGCACCACCAGGGTGTCGATGACGGCCCAGATCGCGCTGCGCCGCATGCCCGTCGAGACGCCCGCCCCGTCAGCGGCCATCAACGTCACCCCCGGGGGCCGCCGCGCCGAAAACTTTGATGAAGAGCAGGGCGATCAGGCCCACACAGAAGAAGATCAGCACGCTGATCGCCGAGCCGAGCCCGACGTTAAAGCCCTTGAACAGGTTGTCATAGCCCAGCATCGACACCGATCCGGTGTTGTTGGCGCCGTTGGTGATCACGTAGATGTTGTCGAAGATGCGGAAGGCGTCCAGGGTCCGAAACAACAGCGCGACCACCACCGCCGGCTTGATGATGGGCAGGATGACTCTGGTCAGCCGCCGCCACGCACCCGCCCCGTCGACTTGGGCGGCTTTCAGCAGGTCCTCGGGGACCAGGGCCAGACCGGCCAGCAACAGCAGCGACATGAACGGTGTGGTTTTCCAGACTTCGGCGACGACGACTATCGCCAGTGACGGAATCTGTTCGGTCAGCGGCGCACTGCCCTGCGGTAGCAGGTTGGCCAGATAGCCGGTCCCCGGCGTCCATGCGTAATACCAGCTGTACGACGCGACCGCGGTGACGATGCCGTACGGAATCAGCACCGCGGTCCGCACCAGGCCTTTGCCGACCAGGGTGCGGTGCATCACCAGAGCCAACGTCAGGCCCAGTACGAATTCGAGGGACACCGAGACCACCGTGATGCCCAGGGTCACCGCCAGCGCGGTCCACCAATAGCGGTCGGTCAGGATCGTCACGTAGTTGTTGAGGCCGACGAATGCGGTGTCGCCCGGAACCGCAAGGTTGTTGCGCTGCAAGCTCAACCACACCGCGTAGCCGATCGGGTATGCCGTCACCACCAGCATCAGGATGGCCGCCGGAGCGACCAGAACAAATGCCAGTCGCTGCTCGGAGGGCCGGCCGCGCAATCCCGGCGCAGCTAAAGATGAACGCGGGGCGCGGGTTTCGACCGTGGCCGTCACGGCAACAATCCCTTCCCGTCGATCGCCTTCTGCACCTGGGCAGTGAGTTCGTCGGCGGTCCGCTCGGGGTCGATCTGGTTGATCGGGCTCAGCGTCGCGGCGAGCCGGATGGCCACACCCTGGTACACCGGGGTTGCCGGGCGCACCGCGGCGTCGGTGAGCTGGCGGCGAATGATGGTGTACATCGGATATTTGGTCTGGAATTGCGAATCGGAGTACAGCGAGGTGCGTACCGGCGGCAGGCCGCCTGCGATCGAAACGTACTTCTGGTGCGCCATGTTGCGCAGGCAGCGGATGGCTTCGAACGCTTCGGCACGGTGCCGGGTGGTGCTTGCCACCGCCAGGTTCGCCCCACCGATCGTCACCTTGGCCGGACGGCCCGGCGCCACACCAGGATACGGCGCGAAGCCGAACACTTTCTGGCTGGCTTGATAGGCGATACGGAATTGCTCGTCACTGGGCACGAATGTCCCGGCGTCGTTGATGCTGCCGGCCAGCTTTGGATTCTGGTTGAGCGGCAAGAAGGGCACCCCGCCCTTCACCGCGTTCTCCAGCATGGACGCCAGCGCGTACGGCCAGTTGACCGCGAGCGCCGCCCTGCCTTGTTCGACCGCCAACCGCGCGGTGCTCTCGTCGGTACGGCTGATCGACGGATCGGCGCCCGGCGCGACGGCCACCGACTTCAGCACGCGCAGCGCATTGACGGTGGCCGCCCGGTGCGCCGGCGTGTCGGTAAGCGTCACCCGGCGACCATCCTCGGAGAGCACCTGACCGCCCCCGCTCACCAGCAGCGTGTTGAACCAGACCACCAGACCTTCACCCTCGTTAGCCTGGACGCCGATCCAGCTGGGCTGCCCCGCGGCGTGCAATCTGGTGGCCTCGGACACCATATCGTCCCAGGTTCGCGGTGGCTGGGTCACCAAATCGGGCCTATACCAAAGTAATTGGGTATTCGTGGTGATGGGCGCGCCGAACAGCTTGCCCTGCCAGCGGGCAGTCGACAGCGGGCCCGGCAAGGTATCCACCGTGGCGTCGGCCTCGGCTCGCCCCTCGGGGTCGGCGGCCAACGGCAACGCCCAGCCCGCCTCGGCGAACTCGGCCGTCCACACCACGTCCAGCGACATCACATCCAGCGTGCGGTCACGGCCGGTCAGCCGGCGGGCCAGCTGCAACCGCTGCTCGCCGGGCGCTCTGGGCAGACTGATCTGTTGAATCGCGAAGCGGCCACCGAATTGCGTCGTACAGTCCTGGGCCACCGCGCTGAACGTCGCACGGTCGGCGGCCGTCGTGTAGAAGCTGATGACCAGCCCGTGGCTCCCGGAAGCGCAGGCCGACACAGCCGAGGCGATGATCAACGTCGCCAGCACGATTGCGCCTATCCGGCGTACGCGCCCGCGACGATTCACCACTAATTCACACCTCTCGAGCGCGCCTCAGATCGCCAAGCGCGCCAACAGGTCTCGCGCCTTTTCTGCATTTTGCGGATCACAGAGCACGTCGTAGCGCCCGGCGACCAATTGCATGGTCGAGCTGAAATCCCTTGTGCCACGGGCCATTGAATAGGGAACAGCGGAAGTGATCAGCCCGAAGAAGACACCGGCGACCAGACCGGTGGCCAGGGCTCCCCACGGGTTGGGGCTGAAGAAGCCGAGCACCAGCCCGATGAACAACCCCAGCCATGCCCCGCTCAGTACGCCGCCGCCCAGCACCTTGGGCCAGGTCAGCCTGCCGGTGACCCGTTCCACCTGCATCAGGTCGACGCCGACGATGGTTACCTGCTGCACCGGGAACTGTTGATCGGACAGGTAGTCGACGGCACGCTGCGCCTCGGCGTAGGTGGGATAGGACCCGACCGGCCAACCCCTGGGCGGCGTCGGGAGTCCGGGCGCCCCGCGGCGCCCCGACGCATTGGAGGGCGTCGAGCCGGGAACTTGCCCGGGCTGGAATGGATTAGTCATTGCAACTCATTGTCCTCCGCCTCGGCCAGCGTTTCATCTCAGGGCCTCTTCACCCTATCCCGCGGCTTTCGGCCACCTGCGGAAAAAGGGACCTCCCAGGCGGAGCTGCCCGATTCCGACCACGGCGAGGTTCAGTCGGGCTCGCGTCGAACTGGTGTGGCGCCCTGGCCCGCCCGGCGGCGATTCGCGGCGGCGCTGCCCCCCTGTGCATGGGTTAGGTTGAATACCATGACAGTTCCCGGGCGCGGCTTCGAAGAAGGCGCCCACGACGACGAGACTGACTCGGCCCGTGCCGACAGCGGAGCGGCCGAGCAGCCTGATGCGTCCACGCCGTGGGAGCCGCCCGCACCGCCACCCCCGGCCGAGTCTGCGCCGCCGGTGTACCCGCCGTCGGGATATCCCGCCGGCTACCCGTCCGGGTATGGGCCTTACTACCCACCGCCGGCTACTCCCCCGCCCGGGTACGGGCAACCACCCGGGTACGGGCAACCACCGGGGTACGAGCAACCACCAGGCTACGAGCAACCACCAGGTTATGGCGCATCGGCCTATCCGTCGGGGCCTCCGCAGTACGGCGGCCCACCCGCCGGCTACGGACCCCCTGGATATCCGGGCGGCTATTACCCCGCGCCGGACTACCAGAGCGACTATGGACTTGCGCGACCGGAGAAGGCGGGGACGAACGCGCTGGCGATCGCCTCGCTCATCGCATCCTTCACCGGCCTGCTGTGCTGCGTCGGGTCGATCGTGGCCATGGTGCTGGGCGCTATTGCCCTGGATCAGATCAAGCGGACCCGACAGGACGGGTTCGGCCTCGCAGTCGCCGGCATCGTGATCGGAATCGCCACTCTGGGCGTGACTTTGGTGTTTCTGCTCTTCGCGCTGCATACGCGTTAACGCCTCAGGCCCGTGGCGATCGCGCCCGGCTCGTCTGCCATCGGATCGGCGGCTGCCTAGGCTTTACTTCCATGGGATCGGTCAACAGGGTGTATGTCGCGCGGCTGTCGCGGATGTTGGTGTTGGGCCCGCTCGGCGAATCCGTCGGGCGAGTCCGAGATGTGGTGATCAGCATCAGCATCGTGCGCCAGCAACCGCGCGTGCTGGGGTTGGTCGTCGACCTGGCCACCCGGCGCAGCATCTTCATCCCGATCTTGCGGGTCGCCTCCATCGAGCCCAACGCCGTCACGCTCAGCACCGGCAATGTGTCCTTACGCCATTTCGTCCAGCGGCCCGGCGAGGTGCTGGCGATCGGCCAGGTGCTCGACACCGTCGTCAAGGTCAACGACCCCGAACTGCCGGAGCTGGCCGGGCTCGATGTGGTGGTCACCGACCTGGGGATCGAGCAGATCCGGACCCGGGACTGGATGGTCAGCCGGGTCGCCGTGCGCAGCCAACGCCGGCTGGGACGGAGGGGACCCGTGCACGTTGTCGACTGGCACAACGTGCAGGGCTTGACCCCGTCGGCCCTGGCGCTGCCGGGCCAAGGTGTGGCACAACTGCTGGATCAGTTCGAGGGCCGCAAACCGGTCGACGTGGCCGACGCCATCCGCGGCCTGCCGGCCAAGCGCCGCTACGAGGTGCTCAAGGCGCTCAACGACGATCGGCTGGCGGACATCTTGCAGGAGTTGCCCGAGTTGGATCAGGCCGACGTGCTGTCCCAGCTGGGCACCGAGCGATCCGCCGACGTACTCGAGGAAATGGATCCCGACGACGCGGCCGACCTGCTCGGGGTGCTGAATCCGACCGACGCCGAAATGCTGCTGAAGCGCATGGACCCCGGGGATTCCGCCTCGGTACGCCGGCTGCTCACCCACTCGCCCGACACGGCGGGCGGCTTGATGACGTCGGATCCGGTGGTGCTGACCCCGGACACGGCGGTCGCCGAGGCCCTGGCCCGCGTCCGCGATCCCGATCTCACCGCCGCGCTGGCGTCCATGGTGTTCGTAGTGCGTCCACCCACGGCCACCCCGACCGGGCGCTACCTGGGCTGTGTGCCCCTGCAGCGGTTGCTGCGCGAGGCGCCGGGCGAACTTGTCGGCGGCATCCTCGACAGTGATCTGCTGACCCTGACACCGGACACACCGCTGATCGCGGTGACCCGCTACCTGGCCGCGTACAACCTGGTGTGCGGCCCGGTGGTCGACGCCGAGAAACACCTGCTGGGCGCCGTCACCGTCGACGACCTGCTTGACCACCTGCTGCCGCACGACTGGCGGGTGGACATGCAGGAACTCGACACCGGGAGCCCGCTCGAAGGACTGGGAGGATCCGCGTGAGCAAATCCCCGGCCCCGCGCGGGCTGTACACCCCGCGGACCTCGCGCAGGTATTCGCCGCGGGTGGATCCCGAGACCGTCGGGCAGTTCACCGAGTCGATCGCGCGATTCTTCGGCACCGGCCGGTATCTGCTGCTGCAGACGATCGTGGTTATCGTGTGGATCGCGCTGAACTTGTTCGCCGTGAAAATGCGGTGGGATCCCTACCCTTTCATCCTGCTGAACCTGGCCTTCTCCACGCAGGCCGCGTACGCGGCGCCACTGATCCTGCTGGCCCAGAACCGTCAGGAGAACCGGGACCGGGTGGCGCTCGAGGACGATCGCCGTCGTGCCGCGCAGACCAAGGCCGACACCGAATACCTGGCCCGCGAACTGGCCTCCGTGCGGCTGGCCGTCGGCGAGGTGGTGACTCGTGAATACCTGCGTCACGAGCTCGATGACCTGCGTGAACTGCTGGCCAATTTGCAGCCGGAAACGGCGGATGCCGAGCCGGTTCAGGGTGGCGATGGGCTGGAGAGAACAGCTAAGAAAACCAGGTGAGAACCGTTTAGACCATTGCGCCACTCGTGTCACAAGAGTTATGTATGGTGATCTGGTTCACCGAGCTAACAGAAAGTTGACCCAGCTCACAATCTAGGACGGTCGAGTGCGCATAGGGGGAAGCCGGGGTGAGAGCCCCGCCGCCGCGACTGTGCGGCAGCGAGCACTTCGGAACACGCGCAAGCCGATATTCGGCATGGCAATAATCGCTCCATTGGTCTTCGCGGGCGCGGTCAGCGCCGAACCTCCGTCATTTCCGGTGCGAATGCCGCCGCCGATCCATGCCCGGGTCACTCCGGTGGCCGCGGTCTCCCCGACCTTCCCCGACCTCACCGGGCCCGCCGTCGTCGCGATCGACCGCGGCCCGACCGTCTTTCACGTCGCCGAGCCCGCACTGTCCGCCCCTCCGCCGGCGATGATCGTCAATGCGCGCGGAGCACTGGGCATTCCGAGCATCGCCCTGGCCGCCTACCGCAGTGCCGAACAAAAGATGGCCGTCGCGGCCCCGGGCTGCGGCGTCAGCTGGAACCTGCTGGCCGGAATCGGGCGCATCGAATCGGGCCACGCGGGCGGCGGCGCGGTGGACGCACGCGGCACCGCGATCAGCCCGATCTACGGCCCGTCGCTGGACGGCACGCTGCCCGGCAACGAAACCATCATCCAGAGCAGCGCCGGCAGCCGGGTGACCTACGCCCGCGCGATGGGTCCGATGCAGTTCCTGCCGGGGACCTGGGCGCGCTACGCCTCCGACGGCAAGGGCGACGGCGTCGCGGATCCGCAGAACATCTTCGACGCCACCCTGGCGGCCGCCCGGTATCTGTGCAGCGGCGGACTCAATCTGCGTGATCAGTCGCAGGTCTTGACCGCGATTCTGCGCTACAACAACTCGATGCCCTACGCGCAGAACGTGCTGGGCTGGGCGGCGGCCTACGCCACCGGTGTTGTTCCGGTCGACCTGCCGCCGATGACCGGCCCGCCGCCGCCGCTGGGCGACGCGCATCTCGAGCATCCCGAAGGGCTCGGGCCCAACCTGCCGATGAACGTCAACGGCCTGCCGCTGGACGACCCGCTGGCGCGCATCCCACTGATCGACTTGAGCAGCCCCGGGCAAGTCAGTCAGCCGCCGATGTTCCCGTGGATGACACCCACACCCCAGCAGGCGCCGGCTCAAGCCCCAGGCTGCACGGTGATCTGCATCAATTCGCAGGCTTCGCCGCCTGCCGGGGCGCCGCCACCGTCCGCGCCCCCGCCGCCACCGTTCGCGCCCGCACCGCCACCGCTGGCGCCCGCACCGCCGTTCGGCGCGCCGCCGCCGGATGCCGGAACCCCGCCGGCTCCGAACGCCGCGGGGCCCTCGCAAGCCGCGCCGGCACCCAAGCCTGCCGGCCCGTCGGGCGCGGCCCCCGGCGCGCTCCAACCGAAGCAGCCCGGACCCGGTCCGACCAGCTGACCTGCGCCACGGCGACTGCAAGCGGGTATCGCGAGCACCTCCCGCTTGCGGGGATGGGTCGCCGCCAACGGGCCCACTCCCGCACGCCTACACTCGGCGGTGATGTCCCGCCACGACTCTTCTGATTCAGACGCCGACCTGAGCGCGGCTATCCGCAGCGCCCTGAGCAAGGTGATCGACCCCGAACTGCGGCGTCCGATCACCGAGCTTGGCATGGTCAAGAGCATTGACACCGAGCCCGGTGGCGCGGTGCATGTCGCGATCTACCTGACCACCGCCAGTTGCCCGAAGAAAACCGAGATCAGCGACCGCGTCAGCCAGGCGGTCTCGGACGTCCCGGGCACCGGCACGGTGAAGGTCACCTTGGACGTGATGAACGACGAGCAGCGCACCGAGTTGCGCAAGCAGTTGCGCGGCGATGCCCGCGAGCCCGTTATCCCGTTCGCACAACCGAATTCGCTGACGCGCGTGTACGCCGTGGCCTCCGGCAAGGGTGGTGTCGGCAAGTCCACCGTCACGGTCAACCTGGCGGCGGCGATGGCGACCCGCGGCCTGTCGGTCGGTGTGCTGGACGCCGATATCCACGGCCATTCCATCCCCCGGATGATGGGCACCACCGACCGGCCCACCCAGGTCGAGTCGATGATCCTGCCGCCCATCGCGCACGAGGTGCGGGTCATCTCGATCGCTCAGTTCACCGAGGGCAACACGCCGGTGGTCTGGCGCGGGCCGATGCTGCACCGCGCGCTGCAACAATTCCTGGCCGACGTGTATTGGGGCGATCTGGACGTGCTGCTGCTCGACCTGCCGCCGGGGACGGGCGACATCGCCATCTCGGTGGCGCAGCTGATCCCGAACGCGGAGATCCTGGTGGTGACGACACCACAGCTGGCCGCGGCCGAAGTCGCCGAGCGGGCCGGCAGCATCGCGCTGCAAACCCGCCAGCGAGTGGTCGGCGTCGTGGAGAACATGTCCGGGCTCACCCTGCCCGACGGCTCCACGCTGAACGTGTTCGGTGAGGGCGGTGGCCGGCAGGTGGCCGAGCGGTTGTCCCGGGCGGTCGGCGCCGATGTGCCACTGCTGGGTCAGATCCCGCTGGATCCCGAACTGGTGGCCGCCGGCGATTCCGGCACGCCGCTGGTGCTGAGCGCCCCCGATTCGCCGGTTGGCAAGGCATTGCGCGGGGTCGCAGACAGCTTGTCGTCGCGCAAGCGCGGACTGGCCGGCGTATCGCTCGGGCTCGATCCGACCCGGCGCTGAGAACGCGGCCGAGCGGTCAGGTCGCGTCGGTGTCGAACGGCGTGCGGCCGCCAGCCGGGTGTTCGACCACCGGCGTCTGCCCGTTGGCCGCAGGCGGGGCCGGGTGCGGAGTCTCCGGCGAAGCTGAGCTCACCGGTTTGTCGAAGCTGCCGGTCAGGAACGAGTCGTCACCGTCCAGCAAGTGCTTGGTCAGTGCCGCACGTGGTGTCATGCCTCGCAGCTTTTGCAGCTCGCTGAGCGGGACGCGCAGCTCGTCGAACTCGGGCCCGAGGTCCTCACGCAGCTGACTGCTCACGCCGCTGAGGTAGTCACGCGCCTGACGCAAGGCGTTCGACGTCCAGCGGATGGCGCCCGGCAGCCGCTCCGGCCCCAGGACCACCAGCCCGACCACCACGAGGACGAGCATGTGCTCCCAGCTCAGGCTGCCGAACATCAGCTGCCGTCAGGGTCTGGTTTGACGGTCAGCGTGACGTGCCGGCCGTCGCGGACCACCTCGATCGGGGAATCCTGGCCGATGGTCAGCTGCCGCACGGCGACGACGAACTCGTCGGCGTCGGCCACGTTGCGGTTACCCACCTTGACGACGACGTCGTTCTCCAGCACTCCGCCCTTTTGCGCGGGGCTTCCCGCCTTCACGTTGGCCACCTGCGCGCCGGACGCGATCGCGTTGCTCACCGACCGGGTGCTGACCCCCAGCGTCGGGTGCACGATCTTGCCGTCCTTGATCAGCGTCTCGGCCACCTGCTTGGCCTCGTTGATCGGGATCGCGAAGCCCAGCCCACTTGCGCTGTCGGACAACGACTTACCCGCGGTGTCGATGCCGATCACCTGGGAATCCATGTCGATCAGCGGACCACCGGAGTTTCCGTGGTTGATCGACGCGTCAGTCTGTAGCGCGTCGATCACCGTGTCGGTGTCCGAGCCCTCCCCCGACAGCGGCACCGGTCGGTGCAGCGCGCTGATGATGCCGTGCGTCACGGTGCTGCGCAGTCCTAGCGGCGCACCCGCGGCAAGGACCTCGTCACCCACCCGCACCTTGTCCGAATCACCCAGGCGCGCCACCGACAAGTTGTCGACGTTGTCGACCTTCAGCACGGCCAGGTCGGTCTTGGGGTCGCGGCCCACCAGGTTCGCCGGAACGTCTTTGCCGTCGTTGAACACCACCGTGGTCTTGAACTGACTGGGATTGTTCGCCGCCTCGGAGATGACGTGGTTGTTGGTGACGATGTAGCCGCGGCCGTCGATGACGACGCCGGAACCCTGCATGCCTTCTTGGTCGCTCTTGGATTCGATGGTCACCACGGCGCCCGCCGTCGCGGCCGCCACCTTGGCGAAGCGGCCGGCCGGGGATTCACCGTTGCCGTTGGTCGACAGCGTCACCTTCGAGGTGGTGAACGCCTCGGCGACTTCGGCCGTCTTGCGGCCGATCACACCGCCCAGCACGCCGATGACCAACGCGATCAGCAGCAAGACCAGCAAGGCGAGGTAGGACACCTTGCCGCCGAACAACACGTCGCGCACACCGAGTTTGCCGCCGTAGCCCAGCGCGGTCCCGGGGCGTGACGGGGCCACCGCCGGTGTGCCCAGCGCCGCCGCGGCCCCGGGGTCTCGCCAGGGATCGTCGAGCTCGTCGGGCGCCACACCGTCTTTCTCGGCAGCCAGCGCGCCGGCGTCCACCGGGTGGCGCTGCAGCGAGTCGGGGCTGCCGTCCGGCCGGTGGAATGCCTCGGCCAGGACGGGGTCGGCCGGTCGATCGGTGGGCCGGAATTCGGCCTGGTCGCGGTACTTCTGCGGACGGACCCGTTCGGCCACGAACGACCCGCGCAGCCCGTCGGGACGACTGAACTCCCGACGCGATGCGGGGTCGACCGGCGGCCGTGAGATGGGGCGCGGCGCTAACCGGCTGCCGCTGTCTTTTGCTTGGTCGTAGCCTTGGTCGGAGGTCACGTTGTCCCTTTGGATCCTCTACTTGAGCGCTCGAGACGGGCCTTTACCGGGCGAAATACGCGGCACCGGCGCTGTCCGTGTCCACCCTAGTATCCACGGCGCGCCGTTGGTCGCCACGAACTACCGGCGCTTGCGCCGGTCAGGGCCGTCAGGGTCCGCGAACCGGTCGGATGGCTGTGCGGAGGAGCCGTCGGGCGAATCGTAGGGAATGTCAGCCAGCATGCCTAGCAGCGTGCTGGGGATCCGGATGGGTCGCGAATCACGCAGCGCCGCCCGTGCCCGGCTCTGGCCGTCGACCTCGGCCGCACACTGAGCGCACAGCGAGAGATGATGCGCGGCCCGCAGGTGGGCGTTCATCCGCAGCTCGCCGTCGACGAACGCCGCGATCGCTTCGACGGACAGGTGCTCGGTGGAGCCGAATTGGCGCGGGGCGCCGACGGGTGCGTCGCTTTGGGAGGCGAACTGAGCGGGGAGCCAGGAGAACGCGCGGCGGAACACATGTCCTCGATCGGCCATCACCAGCTCCTCGCCACTCAATTTCTTAATCCCGCCTTATTCGAATGTAGCGCGAGCGAGGACGCAATACCGAGGGCAAGGCCACAAAGCCGCTGAATAGCTGCCCGAACGTTAGACGGGCGGTCGGTGGTTAGGCCGACTGAGCGCGCAAAGCGTCGTGGTCGGGGTGCGCGGCCAGATAGTCCCGCAACGCCTGACGTCCGCGGTGGATGCGGCTGCGTACAGTGCCGAGTTTGACGCCCAGGGTGGCGCCGATCTCCTCGTAGGACAGACCTTCGATGTCGCACAGCACGACCGCGGCACGGAACTCCGGCGGCAGCGAGTCCAGTGCGGCTTGCAGGTCAGGCCCTAACCGCGAGTCGTGAAAAATCTGCTCAGGGTTGGGCTCGTCGGCGGGCACCCGCTCGTAGTCCTCGGGCAGCGCTTCCATCCGGATGCGCGAGCGCCGGCGAACCATGTCCAGGAAGAGGTTCGTGGTGATGCGGTGCAGCCAGCCTTCGAACGTTCCCGGCTGATAGTTCTGCACCGACCGGAAGACCCGAATGAAGGTCTCCTGAGTGAGATCCTCGGCGTCGTGCTGATTGCCGGAAAGCCGGTATGCCAGCCGGTAGACCCGGTCGGCATGCTGGCGCACCAACTCGTCCCAGGACGGCATGGCCGCCTTGTCTCCGGTCGCGTCGAAGACCGCGGTGCCTTGCAGCGCGTCGGACGGCTCCACCCACACATCGGCGGGGAGTTCCTGCGCATGAGACATGCTGGACGGGCTGAGAAGCGTGGTGATGATCGAATCCTCCGAATCAGGTGCGCCGAACAGCGGCACTTCGTCACTGGCGACAACAGGCGGTTCCCAATCGGTATTCCCGGTCCCACGCCCTCCGTGATCCATAGGGCTACCGTCGCCTACCGGAGTATGTGCGGTATATGAACAGTCTGAGCTGAACCTGAGAAACCGTATCGTTACCTGCGCTGTGCAGGAGATATCCACCGCGGGGTGACCTTAAACGCATACGCCCGGTTGGGCGTGTCGCCGCGATCGGATTCAGGCGCGCCTGTCGGACCGCGCGGCGAATTGGAATACGCTGCGGGCATGGACGGCACCGACGCAGAAGCTCCCGGCCAGACGGCGCCCAGCCGGGCCGAAGCGCTCTTCGCGCACGCGGAGAGCTCGATATCGGAAGACGCGTTGCTGGCCGCCGCCCGCGAGCGGGCCATGGACATCGGTGCGGGCGCGGTGACGCCGACTGTGGGGGCGTTGCTGAGCCTGCTGACCAAGCTGAGTGGCGGCAAGGCCATCGCCGAGGTCGGCACCGGCGCAGGCGTCAGCGGGTTGTGGTTGCTGTCCGGGATGAGCGACGACGGTGTCTTGACGACGATCGACATCGAGCCGGAGTACCTGCGGCTGGCCAAGCAGGCGTTCGCCGAAGCCGGCATCGGTCCGTCGCGCACCCGACTGATAGGTGGCCGCGCCCAGGAGGTGCTCACCCGGCTTGCCGACGAGTCCTATGACCTGGTGTTCATCGATGCCGACCCGATCGATCAGCCGGATTACGTCGTCGAGGGCGTGCGGCTGCTGCGACCCGGCGGCATCATCGTGGTGCACCGGGCCGCGCTGGGCGGGCGGGCCGGCGACCCGGCGGCCCGCGACGCCGAGGTGGTCGCGGTGCGGGAGGCGGCCCGCCTGATCGCCGAGGACGAGCGGCTCACCCCGGCGCTGGTGCCGCTCGGCGACGGCATTCTGGCCGCCGTCCGCGACTGATTCGCCGCCTTTTTCACCGCGACCTTTTCACGCGACTTCTTCGCCTCCGCCCACACCTTTACGAATTCTTGACGCGCGCCTTCCTTGACTGCAGGCTGAACGTGCGTTTAGCGTACTGAACATGCGTTCAGCCGACCTGACGGCCGCCGCCCGCATCCGAGATGCGGCCATCGAGCAATTCGGCCAGCACGGGTTCGGTGTCGGGCTGCGCGCCATCGCCGAAGCGGCCGGCGTGAGCGCGGCGCTGGTCATCCACCACTTCGGCTCCAAGAAGGGCCTGCGCAAAGCCTGCGAGGACTACATCGCCGAAACGATCCGCGGCACCAAGTCCGAAGCGCTGCAATCCAACGAGCCGGCCACCTGGTTCGCCCAGTTGGCCGAGATCGAAGAGTACGCGCCGTTGATGGCGTATCTGGTGCGCAGCATGCAGGCCGGTGGGGATCTGGCGAACATGCTGTGGCGCAGGATGATTGACAACGCCAAGGAATACATGGACGAGGGTGTGCGCGCCGGGACGATCAAGCCCAGTCGTGACCCCGAGGCCAGGGCCAGATATCTGGCGATCACCGGCGGCGGCGGCTTCCTTCTCTACATCCAAATGCATGAAACACCAACAGATTTGCGTGCGGTGCTGCGCGACTACTCGCGCGACATGATATTGCCCGCGCTCGAGGTCTACACCGAGGGACTGCTGACCGACCGGACCATGTACGACGCATTCCTGGCCGCTGAAGATCAAGGAGAATCTGATGCCAACTGAAAACTCGACCGGTGTTGCGCCCATCGAGATCCGCGGTCTCACCAAGAATTTTGGTGCGGTGCGGGCGCTGGACGGCCTGGACCTCACCGTGCGGGAAGGGGAAGTGCATGGTTTCCTCGGACCCAACGGCGCCGGGAAGTCGACGACGATCCGCATCCTGCTGGGCCTGGTGAAGGCCGACGGCGGCAGTGTGCGACTGCTCGGCGGCGACCCGTGGACCCAGTCCGTCGCCCTGCATCGTCACATCGCCTACGTTCCCGGCGATGTGACGCTGTGGCCGTCGCTGACCGGCGGCGAGACCATCGACCTGCTGGCCCGCATGCGGGGCGGCATCGACAAGAAGCGCCGCGCCGAACTGATCGAGCGCTTCGATCTGGACCCGCACAAGAAGGCGCGCACGTATTCCAAGGGCAACCGGCAAAAGGTCTCGCTGATTTCGGCGTTCTCCTCGCACGCCAGGCTGCTGCTGCTGGACGAGCCGAGCAGCGGTCTGGACCCGTTGATGGAGAACGTGTTTCAGCAGTGCGTGGCGCAGGCCCGCGACCGGGGCACGACGGTGTTGTTGTCCAGCCACATCCTGGCCGAAACGGAAGCGCTGTGCGAACGGGTGACGATCATCCGGGCCGGCAAGACGATCGAAAGCGGTTCACTGAACTCGATGCGGCACCTGAGCCGCACCTCGATCAAGGCCGAAATGACCGGCGATCCAGGCGATCTCCGGCGTATCAAGGGTGTTGAGGACGTCAGTGTCGAAGGCAACACGCTGCGCGCTCAGGTCGACAGCGAAAGCCTGGGTGAGCTCATCCGCGTGCTCGGCGATGCCGGAGTGCGCAGTCTGGTCAGCCAGCCGCCCACGCTCGAAGAGCTTTTCCTGCGCCACTATGACACGTCCGGAGGCACCTCAGGCGGCGACGGTCGGCACGGCCGCGATGAAGCCAGGGCGCTGTCATGAGCACCACAACGCTGGACCGGCCTTTCGCGTCGGCATCGCCTGCACCGCATGGCAGTTCGAGTTTTTCCGGAACGCTGGCGATGCTGCGGCTCTACCTGCGCCGCGACCGGGTCTCAATGCCGCTATGGGTGTTGCTGCTCTCGGTGCCGTTGGCCACGGTGTACGTCGGCAGCATCGAGAAGGTCTACCCCACCGAAGCGGCCCGCACCGGGTTCGCGGCCTCCATCATGGCCAGTCCGGCCCAACGCGCCCTGTACGGTCAGGTCTACAGCAACAGCCTTGGTGCCGTGGGCATTTGGAAGGCGGGGATGTTTCACGTGCTGATCGCGGTAGCCGTCATTCTCACCGTGATCCGGCACACCCGCGCCGACGAGGAGAACGGCCGGACCGAGTTGGTGGACTCGACCGCCATCGGCCGCTATGCCAGCCTGAGCGCGGCGCTGTTGCTGTCGTTCGGGGCATCGATTGCCACCGGCGCCATCGGCGCCGCCGGACTGTTGAGCACTCACGTCCCGGCCGCCGGATCGTTGGCATTCGGGACGGCGCTGGCCTGCTCTGGCCTGGTGTTCACCGCCGTTGCCGCGGTGACCGCGCAGCTTTCGCCGAGCGCCCGGTTCGCCCGCGGTGCCGCATTCGCCGTACTGGGCGCCGCGTTCACCCTGCGCGCCGTCGGCGACGCCGGTGACGGCACGCTGTCGTGGCTGTCACCGCTGGGCTGGTCGCTGCAGGTGAAACCGTATGCGGGCGATCGCTGGTGGGTGCTGCTGCTGCACCTGGTGACGACGGGTGTGCTGACCGTGCTGGCGTATCGATTGCTCGCCGGCCGCGATGTCGGCGCCGGGCTCATCGCGGAACGTCCCGGCCCCGCCGTCGCCGCGCCGGCGCTGGGTAACGCCCTCGGGCTGACCTGGCGGCTGGACCGCGCGGCGCTGCTGCTGTGGACCGTGGGATTGTTCTTGTATGGCCTGCTGATCGGCAGCGTGGTGCACGGTATCGGCGACGAACTGGGCGACAGCGGCGTGGCGCGCGACATCGTCGCACGGATGGGCGGCACCAGCGCCCTCGAGCAGGCTTTCATCGCCGTTGCGTTCGCCATGATGGGCATGGTGGCCGCCGCGTTCGCCATCTCACTCACGTTGCGGTTGCATCAGGAAGAGTCTAGCCAGCGAGCCGAAACGGTACTGGCCGGTGCGGTGTCCCGAACCCGTTGGCTGGCAAGCCATTTAGTGACCGCGCTGGCCGGATCCGCGGTGGCGATGCTGGCCAGCGGAGTGACCGCCGGCATCGTCTACGGCGTCTCGGCCGGCGATGTCGGCGCCAAGCTGTCCATGGTCGTCGGGAGCGCGGCCGTCCAACTGCCCGCCGTGTGGCTGTTGTCGGCGGTGACGGTGTTATTGTTCGGCGTTGCGCCGCGGCTGACGCCGGTGGCCTGGGGTGTGCTGATCGGCTTCGTCGCCCTGTATCTGATCGGATCGCTGGCCGGGTTCTCGCAGTGGCTGCTCGACCTGGAACCCTTCGCCCACATCCCGCGGATTGGCGCAGATTTCACCGTCGTGCCGCTGTTGTGGCTACTGGCCATCGACGTAGTGTTGACGATTCTGGGTGTCATGGCTTTTCGGCGCCGCGATCTACATTGCTAGGAGCGTGATGAAAACCGGAATCAGAGTAACGGCGACGTCCATCTGGGGCATTCTCTCGTGGATCTTGATCCTGCTACTGCCGGCCGGCACCCTGCACTACTGGCAGGCGTGGCTCTTCATCGCCGTGTTCACCGTGGCCACCATCGTCCCCACCGTCTACCTGAGTCGGACCAATCCCGCGGCGCTGCAGCGCCGGATGCGTGCGGGACCACGAGCCGAACCCAGGAAGGCTCAGAAGTTCATCATCACCGGCTCGTTTCTGGGCCTGTTCGCGACGATGGTGTTCAGCGCACTCGACCATCGATTCGGATGGTCATCGGTACCGCCGTGGCTGTCGGTGCTCGGCGACGTCCTGGTGGCGACGGGGCTCGGCATCGCCATGCTGGTGATCGTGCAGAACAGCTACGCCGCCGCCACGGTCACGGTGGAAGCCGGCCAGACAGTGATTTCCAACGGCCTCTATCGATACGTACGCCACCCGATGTACGTCGGAAACGTGATCATGATGATCGGTATCCCGCTGGCGCTCGGCTCGTACTGGGGACTGCTCTTCGTCATCCCGGGCACATTCGTGCTCATCCTGCGCATCCTGGACGAGGAAAAGCTGCTCACCCGGGAGTTGCCCGGCTACCCCGAATACGCCCAACGCGTGCCCTACCGGCTGGTGCCGCGCGTCTGGTAACTCGGCGGTATTGGCGTGGTGCACAATCGACCACCGGCGCTGGACCGTCCGTGGCGACGTGGCGGCGCACTACGCTACGCGCTGAACAGAATTCGCGGCATCGCCAGACCCCCCGTCACCGTCACCGATCCACCCGGTGACCTGCACGCCGACCGCGACGTGGCCGTTGCCACGCGAGACGGAACGGTATTGCGCATCAACGTCTTTCGCGCGGGCGGCGACAACGCGGCGCCCCGGCCGGTCATCCTGAGCATCCATCCCTACGGCAAGGACAACCTGCCGACCCCGCGCGGCGGCAAGACGACGTTCTCGAAGCAATACCGCGTCATACGCCAGCCACAGCCGGTGGCGTTTTCCACCCTGACCGGTTGGGAGGCACCGGATCCGGTCTGGTGGACCGCGCACGGTTTCGTCGTGGTGAATGCCGACTCCCGCGGCTGCGGTCATTCGGACGGCACCGGAAACCTGCTCTCTCACCAGGAAGCCGAGGACACCTATGACCTGGTGCAGTGGATCGCCACACAGCCGTGGAGCGACGGCAACGTGGTCATGCTCGGGGTGTCCTACCTGGCGATCAGCCAGTACGCCGTTGCCGCCCTGCGGCCGCCGGCATTGCGGGCGATCTGCCCGTGGGAAGGCTTCACCGATGCCTACCGCGACCTGATGTTTCCGGGTGGCGTGCAGGAGACCGGCTTCAGCCGGTTGTGGTCGCGCAACCTGAGTCGCGATACCCGGCAGAGCTACGACCTCGCCCGGATGCAGGACGACCACCCGCTGCGCGACGAGTTCTGGCGCTCGCTGGCACCCGACCTGTCGGCGATCAAGGTGCCGATGCTGGTGTGCGGCAGCTTCTCCGACAACAACCTGCACAGCCGCGGTTCGGTGCGGGCATTCGTGCACGGCGGCTCTGACCACGCCCGGCTCTACATGCATCGCGGCGGCAAGTGGGCGACCTTCTACTCCGACACGGCGCTGGCCGAACAGCTGAAGTTCTTTCGCGACGTGCTGGACGGTGCTTCGGCCCGCCGCAGTGTGCGCCTGGAAGTGCGTGAGGATCGCGACACCGTCACCGCGGTGCGTGAAGAAGCCGAATGGCCGCTGGCCCGCACGCGTTGGCGCCCATTGTATCTGGGCGAAGCCGGTGCGCTGACGCCCGAGCCGCCCGCGGCTGCCGGCCGTATCACTTTCCAAACACAGTCCAGTGCAGCGTCTTTCACCTGGACCGCGCCCGAAGACATCGAGCTGACCGGCCCGATGGCGGCCCGGTTGTGGGTCGAACTGAGCGGCTGTGACGACGCGAACCTGTTCGTCGGCGTGGAGAAGTGGCGCAGCGGAAGGTTTGTCGGCTTCGAGGGGTCCTATGGATACGGCCGCGATCGGGTGACCACCGGGTGGCAGCGGGTCGCGCTGCGCGCACTGGATCCCGAACTGTCCCGGCCGGCCGAACCCGTCATCGCCGGTACCGATCCGCGGCCGGTCTCCCCCGGAGAATTGGCCCTGGTGGAGGTCGCACTTGGGCCGTCGGCGACGTTGTTCCGCGCCGGGGAACAGTTGCGACTGGTGGTCGCCGGGCGGTGGTTAGCCCCGAAAAACCCACTGTACGGCCAGTTTCCGGGCGGCTACGCGGGTTCGCCGCGGGGTCGCATCACCCTGCATTGGGATCCGCAGCGCGACGCACACCTGTTGATCCCGGAGATCCCCTGCTAGGCCCGACGGCGCCACCGCTCAGCGGTGCACTACCCCGTTCGCCACGCTAGATCCAAACGCCCTTGCCGACCGCGACCACGCCGCCGGCGCTGATCGCGAAGCGCTCCCGATCCCTTTCCAGATCGACACCGACCATCTCGCCGGGACCGACAACCACGTTCTTGTCCAAAATCGCGTGGCGCACCACCGCGCCGCGGCCGACCCGGGCGCCGGGCATGATCACGCTGCCCTCCACGATCGCGCCGTCGTCGACCACCACATTGGACGACAGCACCGAATTGCGCACCGATGCCGCCGAGATGATGCTGCCGGCACCCACCACGGACTCCTGCGCGGAACCGCCGTTGACGAACTTGGCGGGCGCCAGGTTCTCCGACTCACCCCGGATCGGCCAGCGCTTGTTGTACAGGTTGAACACCGGGTGCACCGACACCAGGTCCATGTGCGCGTCGTAGAACGCATCCAGCGTCCCCACGTCGCGCCAATAGGCCCGGTCACGGTCGGTGGCCCCGGGTACCTCGTTGTCGTTGAAGTCGTACACGGCGGCCATCCCGTCAGCGACCAGTCGCGGGATGATGTCACCGCCCATGTCGTGATCGGAGTGGTCATCGTCGGCGTCCGCGCGGATCGCGTCGATGAGCACCTTGGTGGTGAAGATGTAATTGCCCATCGACACGAACGTCGCCTCGGGGTCATCCGGGGTGCCCGGCGGATCCAGTGGCTTCTCCACGAAATCGCGGATGCGGCCCGACTCGTCGGAGTCGATGCAGCCGAACGCGGTGGCTTCGCTGCGCGGCACCCGGATGCCGGCCACCGTCGCGCCGGCGCCACTGTCGATGTGGAACCGCACCATCTGCTCGGGGTCCATCCGGTACACGTGGTCGGCGCCGAAAACCACTATGTAGTCCGGGTCTTCGTCATAGATCAAATTGAGCGACTGGTAGATCGCATCGGCCGAGCCGGTGTACCAGCGCGGGCCGAGGCGCTGCTGTGCGGGCACCGGCGTGATGTACTCACCGGCCAGGCCGGACAGCCGCCAGTTCTGCGAAATATGACGGTCCAGTGAATGCGACTTGTACTGGGTGAGAACGCAGATGCGCAGATACCGGGCATTTACGAGGTTGGACAGCACGAAGTCGATCAGCCGATAGGCGCCACCGAAGGGGACTGCGGGCTTGGCGCGGTCCGCGGTCAGCGGATACAACCGCTTGCCCTCACCCCCGGCCAGGACGATGCCCAGCACATGTGGCGCTTCCCTCATGGTTCAAACCTATCGGCCCCAGCGAAGGGCTGCCAGGGGGAACAGGCTATTAGCAGTGTTCTGTGCGGCTGTCCGTCAAGGTATTTGGCTGCGCACGCCCGGCAAGATCGCCCCGACGGGGTGGCCTACCCGGCTCGCGGCCGCCCTCCTCGGCAAACTACCGTGCGGGTATGCGGGTGGCGATGATGACGCGGGAGTACCCACCGGAGGTCTACGGCGGAGCGGGAGTACACGTCACCGAACTCGTCGCCCAGCTGCGTCGGCTGTGTGCGGTCGACGTGCATTGCATGGGCGCACCCCGCCCGGGCGCCCAGGGCGTGTACGTGCACCAGCCCGACCCGCGGCTGCAGGGCGCCAATGCGGCGATGTCGATGCTGTCCGCCGACCTGATGATGGCCAACGCCGCGTCGGCGGCCAACGTGGTGCATTCACACACCTGGTACACCGGCATGGCCGGTCATCTGGCCGCCCTGCTGCACGGCATCCCGCACGTCTTGACCGCGCATTCGCTGGAACCGCTGCGCCCATGGAAGGCCGAGCAGCTCGGTGGCGGCTACCGGATCTCGACCTGGGTCGAGCAGACCGCGGTGCTGGCCGCACAGGCCGTCATCGCGGTCAGCTCCGCGATGCGCGAGGACGTCCTGCGCGTCTACCCCACACTGGATCCCAGCACCGTGCACGTCATCCGCAACGGCGTCGACACCGACGTCTGGTATCCCTCCGGTCCGGTCCAAACGGGGTCGATACTGACCGAGCTCGGCGTCGATCCGGCCCGGCCCATGGTGGTGTTCGTGGGTCGGATCACCCGGCAGAAGGGGCTTTCGCACCTGGTGGCCGCCGCCCACCATTTCAGCCCGCAGGCGCAGGTGGTGTTGTGCGCCGGCGCCCCCGATACCCCGGAGATCGCCGAGGAGATTCGCGACGCCGTGGCCGGGCTGGCCCGCAGTCGCACGGGTGTGTTCTGGATTCGGGAGATGCTGCCTATCGGAGAGTTACGCGAAATCTTGTCGGCGGCATCTGTTTTCGTATGCCCGTCGGTGTACGAGCCGCTGGGCATCGTGAATCTGGAGGCGATGGCCTGCTCGACTGCGGTGGTGGCCTCGGATGTCGGCGGCATCCCTGAGGTGGTTGCTGACGGGGTTACCGGGACGCTGGTGCACTACCGCCCCGACGATGCGAGCGGATATCAGGCCGGATTAGCCGAAGCGGTCAACGAGCTGATCGCCGACGGCGAAAAAGCGCACCGCTACGGCAAGGCTGGCCGGCAGCGCTGCGTCGAGGAGTTCTCCTGGGCCCACGTCGCCGAGCAGACCTTGGAGATCTATCGGAAAGTGTGTGCGTAGCGCCGCCGGCATTTTTCGGCGGCGAGCCCTAGGTGGAGCTTGTGACGCCCTTGAGTTCGTCACCGAGGGCGGCGGCTTCGTCGGGCGTCAGCTCGACGACCAGTCGACCGCCTCCTTCAAGTGGTACCCGCATCACGATGCCGCGCCCCTCCTTGGTCGCTTCAAGAGGACCGTCGCCGGTCCGGGGCTTCATCGCCGCCATCGAGTGCTCCCTCCAGATTCGAGCTGGCCCGCCCGTACGGACCTGGTCGGCACCGAGCACGCCCCGCCAGCGAAATTCAAGCCATGCCCGGCATCGAACTGCTTTATCACCCCTCCATTGTTCCCTATCCAGGTCACCACTTGTACAAAGACCCACATCTGTGTGCTCAGCGAGCAGTCGCGGGGACCCAGCAGCCGCGAATATGGTCGTCGACCATGCCGGTCGCCTGCATCAGCGCATAGGCGGTGGTCGGACCCACAAAGCGGAACCCGCGCCGCTTGAGTTCTCCTGCCATGGCCTTCGATTCGTCAGTGGCCGAGGGGATTTGCGACGCGTCGGCCGGCCGGGATCGCGGCGACGGCGCAAATGACCACAGCAGGTCCGCCAGGTCCGCCGACGTTCCCAGTTCGGCGGCGGCGCGCGCATTGGCAATCGTCGCCTCAATCTTGGCGCGGTTGCGCACGATTCCCTGATCCGCCATCAGCCGCTGCACGTCGGCATCGGTGTACTCGGCGACGGTGGTGATGTCGAACCCGGCGAACGCGCGCCGGAAGTTCTCCCGTTTCCGCAGGATGATCAACCACGACAGGCCACTTTGAAAGGCCTCCAGGCTCATCCGTTCAAATAGCGCGACCCCGTCGCGCACCGGTTGGCCCCACTCCCGGTCGTGGTAGTCGCGGTAGAGCTCGAAGTCGGGTCCTGGTCGCACAGTGGCCCAACTGCAGCGAACCAGTTCGTCTTCACTCACATTGAGTCCTGACGTTCCTCGCCGTCGTCGGGTTCACCGGATTCGTCGTCGGCCTGCTGCTCGGCGCCCGGCGTGGCCTGCACGGTAGCCAGTTGGCCGCGCAGCGCCTCGAGTTCGCGGGCGAGCCGGTCCAGCACCCAGTCGACTTCACTGGTTTTGTAGCCGCGCAGCACCTGGGTGAACTTGACGGCGTCGACGTCGGACCCGGTCACCCCGAACGCTGGCAACACCGTGGCCGTCGTGCCCCGGGGCAGCGGCGGCAACTGCTCGCCGCGACCGAACAACAGGCTGGCCGCGCCGAACAGGACGATCGCCACCAGCACCAGGACCACCAGGTACAGCAACACCAACGCCACGTGATCGATATTGCCCTATGCCACCGACACGGCAACGGTCAGCGTGAACCTACGGGCCTACCTGGGTCTGATCGCCTGCATCGGCGGCCGGTCGGCCAGTGACACCGGTGAGGTGTGCTGACTGTAGCCATAGCCGCCGGGGCCGTCGGCCACGAACTGGGTCAACCCGACTCCGGAGTCGGGAATCCCGCAGCGTGACAGCAGGGTCGCGATGACCTGGCGGCTCATCGCACCCAGCTCGGCCAGGGGCCGGTTACGGTGCGCGCGGACACCCAGGTTGACCTGGGCGATGGCATCCAGACCCAGCCGGTCGAAGGTGTCCACCAGCAGGCCGATCTCCACGCCGTAGCCCGGGGCGAACGGCACCGAAGTCAGCAGTTCCCGGGTGGCCGCGTACTCGCCGCCGAGCGGCTGCAGCATGAAACCCAGCTCGGGCCGCAGCGCGGCGAGCAGCGGCCGGGCCACCAGCTCGGTGACCCGCCCGCCGCCGGTATCACCGGCCGCCGCCTCGCCGACATTGAGCGGTCGCCGGTAGAAGCTCTTGACCAGGTGGACGCCGTCGCCGGTGAGCAGCGGGCCCACCAGCCACGGCACGAACATCGGGTGCGGGTTGATCAGGTCGGAGTCGACGAACACCACGATGTCGCCGCAGGTGGCCGCGAGCGAGCGCCATAACGCCTCGCCCTTGCCCGGCCGTATCGGCACCTCGGGCAGCGCCTGCTCGCGGGTGACGACGCGGGCACCCGCGGCGACGGCCCGGATCTCGGTGTCGTCGGTGGAGCCGGAGTCCAGCACGATCAGCTCGTCCACCAGCCCGTCGACCAGCGGCGAGATGCTCTCGATCACCGACTCGATGGTCTCTTCCTCGTTGAGCGCCGGCAGCACCACCGAGATGGTTCGGCCCGCCTTCGCGGCCTCCAGCTCGGCGATGGTCCAGCTCGGCCGGTTCCAGCTGCGGTTGGCCAGCCAGGTGTCACCGGGCCGGGCGGCGAGCATCCGGTCGTTGGCGAGATCGCCGGCGACCAAGTCCGATGTCGTCATGCCAGGCCCCTTACCGTGCGCGTCGGCGGGCGCGTCCCCTGGATCGAGGCCACCATTTCCAGCACCCGCCGGGTGGCCGCGACCTGGTGCACGCGGAACATCCGCGCACCAGCGGCGGCCGCCAGCGCGGTGGCCGCCAACGTTCCCTCGAGGCGCTCGGTCAATTCCACACCCAGAGTCTCCCCGACGAAGTCCTTGTTACTCAAAGCCATCAGCACGGGCCACCCGGTATCCACCAGATCGCTGACGTGGCGCAACAGCAGCAGCCCGTGGAAGGTGTTCTTGCCGAAGTCGTGGGTGGGGTCGATCAGCACCCGGTCGCGGGCCACCCCGCACGCCACCGCGCGCTCGGCGGCCGTGGTGACCTGGGCGATGACGTCATCGACCACGCCGCGGGTGGTGGTCCCGTAGTTCACCCGGAACGGCCGGGTCCGCGGCAGCGCGTTGCCGGTGTGCGAGCAGACCAGTCCGGCGCCGAATTCCGCGGCCACCTCCGGCAGCGCCGGGTCGATGCCGCCCCAGGTGTCGTTGATCAGGTCGGCGCCGGCCGCACAGGCCACCTTGGCGACCTCCGAGCGCCAGGTATCGGCGCTGATCAGTTGGTCCGGATAGGCGTCGCGCAGCCATTCGATGAAGGGCACCAGCCGGTCGATCTCGGTGTCGGCATCCACCTCTTGACCGGGGCCGGCCTTGACGCCGCCGATGTCGATGACGTCGGCCCCCTCGGCCACGGCCCGGTGCACGGCCTCCCTGGCGGCCTCGTCGGTGAAGTTCGCGCCCCTGTCGTAGAACGAGTCCGGGGTGCGATTGACGATCGCCATGATCAGCGCACGATCGCCTGCGACCGGGCGGCCGCATAGCGTTGATCGGCCGGCGGACGCCGGCGGTGTCGAGTGCACATGTATATGGTGCCCGGTCGCCGCCGCGCGCGCGGCCCGGGGATCGCAGACACCCGATCATGGACCCCAGCGCTCGAATGTGCGGCCAGCCGCACCGTCGGCCTCAGCGGGCCCGGCGCCCTAGGGGCGTTTACCCTCGGCTACCTCGCCGGGGTAGTCGTCGTAATACGGCACGTAGCCCTCGTCGCGCCCGGCCAGCACGTACAGCGGGTCCTTCACGTCCGAGCCGTAGGCCTGTTCGCGCAGCTCCACCTTGCGGCTCTTGAAGGTGGTGGTCTGCTCGATGGATTCCACCACTCGCACGAACAGCGGCAGTGCGTAGCCGGGGAGCTGGTCGTAAACGGCACGGGTCAACGACTGGCCGTCGAACTCGGCGCCGCTGCGCAGTTTGACCGCGGCCATTCCGGCGCGGCCGCCGGTGTTCGGAACCTCGACCCCGAAGACCGTGCAGTCCTCGACAGAGTCGTCGGACGCCAGCGCAGCCTCCACCTGCGTGGTGGCCACGTTCTCGCCCTTCCAGCGGAAGGTGTCGCCGAGCCGGTCGACGAAGGCGGCGTGGCCCATGCCCTGCGGGCTCATCACGTCGCCCGTGTTGAACCAGCAGTCACCCTCACGAAAAGCGTTGCGGACCAGCTTCTTTTCGCTCGATTCGGGGTCGGTGTAGCCGTCGAAGGGCTGCAACTTGTTGACCGGGCTGAGCAACAAGCCGGGCTCTCCGGGCGGGACGCGACGAACCCGTCCGTTGTCGTCGCGCAGCGGGGCGCCGGTTTCGTGGTCGTACTCGACGTAGGCCAGCGGCAGCGGGAACAGACCGGTGGATCGGGGCACGTTGAAGATATTGATGAAGGCGGCGTTGCCTTCGCTGGAGGCGTAGAACTCACAGACGCGGGCGATGCCGAATCGCTTGGTGAAATCGTCCCAGATCTCGGGGCGCAGCCCGTTCCCGGCGATCAACCGCACCTTGTGTGCGCGGTCGGTCGGCTTGGCCGGCTGGTTGAGCAGGTACCTGCACACCTCGCCGATATAGATGAAAGCCGTGGCTTCGTTGGCGATCACTTCGTCCCAGAACTTCGACGCCGAGAACGACTTGCCCAGCGCCAGCGTCGCCCCCGAGTTGATCACCGACGACAGTGCCACCGTCAGCGCGTTGTTGTGGTACAGCGGCAGACAGCAGTAGAGGGTGTCGGAACTCTTCAGTCGCAACCCGATACCGCCGAACGCCGCCAGCGCCTTCAGCCAGCGCAGGTGCGTCATGACGCTGGCTTTGGGGTAACCCGTTGTGCCCGAGGTGAAGATGTAGAACGCGGTGTCTCTGGCATGCACGGCCGACGCCGAGGCGGGGTTGGTGGCCGGGGCGCTCACCGCGAACCGCTCCAGGTCCTCGACGGTCAGCGTCTCGGTGCTGCCCGAACCGCCACTCTCGGCCACCGCGCTGACCAGGTCCGTCTCGGCGATGAGCACCTTGGCGTCCAGCAGGCCGAGGCTGTGCGCGAGCACGTCGCCGCGCTGGTGGTAGTTGAGCATGCCGGCGACCGCGCCACACTTGACCGCGGCCAGCATGGCCAGCACGGTATTGGGCGAGTTACGCAGCATGATGGCGACGACGTCGCCCTGGCCGACACCACGCGCGGCCAGCACGGCGGCATATCTGTTGGCGGCGGCGTTGGCGTCGCGGTAAGTCAGTTGCTGATCACCGAGCCGCAGGAAGATCCGGTCGCCGAAGCGGGCGGCCCGCTCCTGGAACACCGTGCCGATCGATTTCTTGGAGCCCGGCTGGGCCAGCAGTCCGGTCATCGCGCCGCGCACGATCACCGGCAGGTCCGCCAGCACGGCCGGCACCCGAGATGCGATGTCGGTCAGTTTGACCGCCGTGCGCGCTTCCCCGTCACGATCGGACACGTGATCCCCTCGATTCGTTTGCAAAGTCAAGCTCGGCGGACAGCCTAGTAGGGGTGGCAAACCCATCGACTACCTCAGCCGGGTGCGCACGCGTCGAGCGCCGCACTCACCTTGTCAACCAGCACCAACCGATCCATCGCCACCTGCGAGATGTAACCGCTGTCCAGCAACCCGCACAACCAGGTCCACAGCCCCTCGTAGTGGCCGAAGGGGTCCAGCAGCACGATGGGTTTGTCGTGCAGACCGAGGAAGGCCGTCGTCCAAGCGTCAAGCAACTCGTCGAGGGTGCCGATACCACCGGGCAGCACGACGAACGCGTCGGCCCGCTGTTCCATGACCTGCTTGCGCTCGTGCATGGTGTCGCTGACGATCAACTCGTCGGCTTCCGCGTCGGCGATCTCGCGGCGCATCAAGATCTTGGGGATGACGCCGACGGTCCGGCCGCCGCGGGCGCGCGCCCCGCTCGCCACCGCGCCCATTGCCGACACCCGGCCACCGCCCCACACCAACGTCCACCCGCGTTCGGCGATCGCCTCGCCGAGTTCTGCAGCGACGCCGAGCAATTCGGGGTGCTCCGGGCCGGATGCGCAGTACACGCACACCGACCACTCGCCTGATGAATCGCTTTCGCCGGGCATATCCGCCAAAGGTAGACCAACCGCACATAGCCGTCATATCTGGGGCTTTCGCCCTGGCGGCCGGCTCGGGCACCCTAAAATTCGGCAGTGCCGATTCGTTGGAACGTCCCCCAGCATGCGGCGGCCGCAGAACGGCTGGACGCGGCTTTGGCGGTCCGGGGCGCAGTGGTGTTGGGACCGGACGGCGTCGGCAAATCCACCTTGGCCCGGGTGGCCGCCGAGCGCTTCGCCGATCGTCATCCCGACGCGCTCACCCGCTGGGTGACCGGCACTCCGACGGAACGCACCGTCCCGTTCGGGGCGTTCAGCCATCTGGTGGAGATCACCGAGATCGGCAAGCCGGCCGCGCTGTTGCGGGCGGCGCGGGCATCGCTGGGCGGTGACGACCTGCTGCTCGTCGTCGACGACGCGCAATACCTCGACGTGCTGTCGGCGACGCTGGTCTACCAGCTGGCGCGGCGTGGCGCTGGACGGCTCATCGTCACCGCACGGGCCGACTCCTCGCCTGAAGCGATCGCCGCGCTGTGGACCGACGGCCTGCTCCCCCGGATCGACATCGAGCCTCCCGGCGGGGCGACCACGCCGGCGGAGATCGACACGTTCCTCGCCGAACTACCCGAAGCGGCGCGATCGGTGCTGGACTATCTCGCCGTCGCGGAACCGCTGTCGGTCGCCGATCTGACCGTGCTCGCCGGCGACGGCGCGGTGGCCGACGCGGTCAGCTGGGGTGCGGCGGAGACCCGGGTGCGGGGCGGGTCCTCCGACGACCCGGTCGTCTACACCGCGCACCCACTGTTCGCCGAGCGGGCGCGCACCGCGCTGGATCCCGACGACGCCCGGCAAAAGCGCACCGATCTGGTCAACCTGCTGTCGCGGCATCCGTCCGGGCAGCTCAGCGACCGGCTGCGGCTGGTGTCGTTGGCGCTGGACAGCGACAGCGCCCCGCGGGCCGCCGACGTCGTGGCCGCCGCCCAGCAGGCGCTGCGGCTAGGCGACCTGGCGTTGGGCGAACGGTTGTCCCGGTCGGCGTTGCAGCGGTCCGGCGGGTTGGCGGCGCGGCTAGCGCTGGCCCACGCGCTGGCGTGGCAGGGTCGTGGCCGCGAGGCCGATGCGGTGCTGTCCGAGGTCGACTCCAGCGCGTTGACCGAAGCGGCGCTGATGGATTGGGCCCTGCTGCGGGCAGCGAACCAGTTCTGGATGCTGAGTGAACCGGAGCGGGCCACCGCGTTCCTGCGGACCGTGCGCAATCGGGTCACCGACAGCGGTCCGCGGAACACCCTGGACGCGCTGAGCGCGACCTTCGCGATGAACGCGGGCAATGTCGGGCACGCCGTCAAGGTGGCCGGCGAGGTCCTCGCATCGGCGTCGGCCGATGACCAGGCGGTGGCCTGGGCGGGCAGTGCGGCCGCCTTGTGCTCGGCGCGCCAAGGCCGATTCGATGACGTCGAGCCTTTTGCCGAGCGCGCCTTGGGCGCCGAACATCCCGGGCTGCTGCGCTTCACGATCGGGCTGGGCCAGACCACCGCGCTGTTGATGGCCGGGCGGTCCGATCAAGCCCACCAGCTGGCTCAGCAATTCACCGACTTCGCCGAGCTGCAACAGCCGGGCCGCGCCATCGGCGAGGTGCTGCTGGCGCATGTATTACTTGCTGGTGGCGAATTTGCTTCTGCAGCAGCGTTATTGACACCGGCGGCGGCCGCCCTGGAACGCACCGGTTACTCGTGGGGCCCGCTGTCACTGACGCTTTTGGCCACCGCGCTGGCCCAACAGGGCGACACCGCGGCGGCGGCAAAGGCATTGAGCAGGGCCGAATCTCGGCACGGAACCAAGTCGGCGCTGTTCGCGCCCGAGCTCGGTGTGGCGCGGGCATGGCGGCTGGCCTTGATGCGCGACTCATACGGCGCGGTGGCCGCCGCTCGCGATGCCGCCCGGATGGCCGAACGCGGTGGGCAGCGGGGGGCGGCATTGCGGGTCTGGCACGAGGCGGTGCGGCTGGGCGACAGCCGGGCCGCTGATCCGCTGGCTCGGCTGTGCGACGAAATCGACTGCGTGGTAGGCAGAATCGCGCTGGCCCATGCCCGCGCGCTGGGGGCCGGCGATGCCGCGGCGCTGCGGGCGGTGTCGGACGAGTTGACCTCGATCGGCATGCATGCCGCCGCCGCTGACGCCGCCGCACAGGCGCAGCGGTGCGAGGCGGGGAAGGCTTAGCCGCTCAGGTAGCCGCGCAGCACGTCCACCGAAGCGGTGATATTGGCGACCGCGACCCGCTCGTCGCGTTTGTGCGCCAGATTCGGGTCACCGGGACCGAAGTTGACCGCCGGTATGCCCAGCGCGGCGAAACGCGCCACGTCGGTCCAGCCGTACTTGGCCCGGACGTTGCCGCCCGCCGCCTCGACCAGGGCCTTGGCCGCCGGTTGGGATAATCCGGGCAGCGCGCCCGCGGCCGCGTCGGTCTGTTCGATCTGCACGTCGAGCCCGGCGAGCACGTCGTGCACGTGCTGCAGGGCGTCGGGCACCGACCGGTCGGGGGCGAAACGGAAGTTGACCGTCACCGCGGCCGCATCGGGAATGACGTTGCCCGCCACACCACCGTCGATGCGGACCGCCGACAGGCCCTCACGGTAGACGCACCCGTCGATGTCGACGCTGCGTGCCTGGTATCCGGCCAGCCGCTCCAAGACCGCGCCCAGTTTGTGAATAGCGTTGTCTCCCAACCAGGATCGGGCCGAATGGGCACGGGTCCCGGTGGCACTGACCACGACACGCAGGGTGCCCTGGCAGCCGGCTTCGATGTAGCCGCCGGTGGGCTCGCCCAAAATCGCCACATCGGCGGACAGCCAGTCCGGCAGCTCCCGTTCGATGCGGCCCAAACCGTTTGCCGCCGCGTCGATTTCCTCGCAGTCGTACATCACCAGGGTGAGATCGTGCAGCGGTTCGGCCACCGTGGCGGCCAGGTGCAGAAAGACCGCGTCCCCGGATTTCATGTCCGCCGTGCCGCACCCGTACAGGTCGCCGCCCTCGCGGTGACTGGGCAGGTTGTCCGCCACCGGCACGGTGTCCAGGTGTCCGGCCAGCAGAACCCGCGAGGGCCGCCCGCGCTGGGTGCGTGCCAGCACCGCGTTTCCGTTGCGGACGATCTCGAAGCCCGAGGTCTGGGCCCGCAGGGCGGCCTCCACCTCGTCGGCCAGCCGCGCCTCGTTTCTCGATTCGCTGGGGATGTCCACCAGCGCCGCGGTCAGCGCGATCGGATCTGCGCGTAAGTCCAGCACGATCTCAGGGTAGTGGCGATCGCAAGCGCGGCGGAGCCGGGCGCAGCGGGTCGCCACCCTCTGACCCAGTGGCGATCGCAAGCGCGGCGGAGCCGGGCGCAGCGGGTCGCCACCCTCTGACCCAGTGGCGATCGCAAGCGCGGCGGAGCCGGGCGCAGCGGGTCGCCACCCTCGATGTAGTCGGTCACCGGCTATGGCGAACCGCGCGCAAGGCGCGCGGCTCGCAGGGCGGCCGGACCCGCGGGCAGCCCACGAAGTAACCTGACCGCCGTGACTGGAGCTGCAGGCATCGGAGTGGCAACGCTGGCCGCCGACGGATCGATCCTCGACACCTGGTTTCCCGCACCGGAACTGACCGAATCGGGCACCAGCGCGACGTCGCGGCTCGCGCTGTCCGACGTCCCTCCCGAACTGAGCGCACTGATCGGTCGGGACGACGATCGCGCTACCGAGACCGTGGCCGTGCGCACAGTCATCGGTTCACTGGACGACGTGGCCGCCGACGCCTACGACGCCTACCTGCGACTGCATCTGCTGTCGCACCGACTGGTGGCGCCGCATGGGCTGAACGCCGGCGGCTTATTCGGGGTATTGACGAATGTGGTCTGGACTAATCGCGGACCGTGCGCCATCGACGGGTTCGAGGCGGTCCGGGCCCGGCTGCGCCGCCACGGCCCGGTGACGGTCTACGGCGTCGACAAGTTCCCGCGGATGGTCGACTACGTTTTGCCGACCGGGGTGCGCATCGCCGACGCCGACCGGGTGCGCCTCGGCGCACACCTGGCGCCGGGCACCACGGTGATGCACGAAGGCTTCGTCAACTACAACGCCGGCACCCTGGGTGCGTCGATGGTGGAGGGACGCATCTCGGCCGGCGTGGTGGTGGGCGACGGCTCCGATATAGGGGGTGGAGCTTCGATCATGGGCACGCTGTCCGGCGGTGGCACCGAGGTCATTTCGATCGGCAAGCGCTGCCTGCTCGGCGCCAACGCCGGCCTGGGCATCTCGCTGGGTGACGACTGCGTCGTCGAAGCGGGCCTGTACGTCACCGCGGGCACCAAAGTCATTACCCCCGAGGGCAAGACGATGAAGGCTCTCGAGCTGTCCGGCGGCAACAACCTGCTGTTCCGCCGCAATTCGGTGAGCGGGGCGGTGGAAGTGGTGGCCCGCGGCGGTCAGGGCATCGCCCTCAACGAGGATTTGCACGCCAACTGAGGCGTGCAGCTATAGCTCGGCGGAGACCTTCTCGTCGGCCGGGACGGTTCGCAACGCGGTTCCCGCGGTCTCAGGCAGCAGGTAGACGGACACGAAACTGGCCACTACCAGCGTCGCCATCATCAGCCCGATCGCCCAACTGCCATAGGTCGCCAACAACGTGCCCGCCAACAGCGGCGGCAGGGCGGCGCCGAGAATGCCTGCGAGGTTCATCGCGACCGCCGCGCCGCTGTAGCGGTAGCGGGTGGCGAACAGTTCGGGAACGAAGGCTCCGGTGGGGCCGTTAGCCACCGCCGCGCAGGCGAACATGCCGAGCACGGCGACCGCGTACATGACGGGGCTGCCGGTGTCCATCAGCGGGATGACCACGAACGCCCACGGCAGACACGCCGCCAGCCCGCACAGCATCACCCGGCGACGCCCGACTCGATCGGACAGCCACGCCCCGAACGAGACGAACGCGATGCTCGTCAGCCCGCCCAGTGCACCGACACCCCAGATGAAGCTGCGCGAATAACCCAGGTGGGAGTGGGCGTACATGACGAGAAAGGTGTTGCCCAGGTAGACGAAGCCCATGCCGCCGAGGAAGCAGCCCGCGACCAGCACGATCTCGCGTCGCTGCAGCCGGACCAGCTCCGCCAGCGGCGCTTTGGGCACCAGATTGCGGGCTTTCTCCTCCACGAACAGCGGGGTCTCGTCGATGTTGAGCCGTACATACAGAGCGATGGCGATCAGCCCGCTACTGATCAGAAACGGCACCCGCCATCCCCATTCCAGGAATGCGGGGCTGCTCTCGCCCACGGTGAGGCTGACGACCAGGAAGGTCAGGCTGGCCAGTATCCCCGCCGTGCCACCGCCCAGCGAGGTGAACATGCCATACCAGCCGCGTTTACCCGACGGAGCGTATTCGGCGCTCAGCAGCACCGAACCGGCCCATTCGCCGCCGACGGCGAACCCCTGCAACAACCGCAGCGCCACCAGGATCAAGGGTGCGGCCACCCCGATCGACGCCGTGGTGGGGACCAGGCCCACGCTCACCGTCGACGCACCCATGATCAGCAGCGTGGCGACCAGCGTCTTTTTCCGGCCCAGCCGGTCGCCGAAGTATCCGAAGACGGCCGCGCCCAACGGGCGGGACAAGAATGCCGTCGCGAAGGTAGCCATCGAGGCGATGGTGGCCACCGTCGGGCCCAGACGCGGAAAGAACACCGCCGGAAAGACCAGTGCCGCGGCCGTCCCGTAGATCAGAAAGTCGTAGAACTCGATGGCCGAGCCGACAAGACATGCCGTGGCAATTCGGCGCATGGGAGGAGGTGCGCTGGGGGCCGGGGTCGCGACTGCGGTGCCCGCCGACCGATAAGGCTCACCCACGGTGGCCGCTCACTGTCCGGTTGCATCGATACACCGTTACGACGGTAGGTGAAGGTTCGCGGCCACGCTCGGCGCTGAAGCTGGCAAATTGCTGCGTGTCTGTGCGCCCGGCCGGCCATAGCCGGTTCAGCGGCCACTCAGCCGTCGGTCAGCAGCTGCTTCTTGAGGACCTTGCCCATGGCGTTGCGGGGAAGCGCGTCTACGATGCGCACCTCACGCGGTCGCTTGTGCACCGAAAGCTCTTGGGCGACATAGTCGATCAGTGCGTCTCCATTGGCCGATCCGACGATGAACGCCACGATGCGCTGGCCCAGGTCCTCGTCGGGCATCCCGACCACCGCAGCCTCTTGGACGCCCGGATGCCCGAGTAGCACCGTTTCGATTTCGCCCGCACCTATGCGATAGCCGCCGGACTTGATCAGGTCGACCGATTCACGTCCGACGATGCGGTGCATTCCGCCGCCGTCGACCACCGCGACGTCACCGGTGCGGTACCAGCCGTCGGTGTCGAACGCCTCGGCGGTGGCTTCCGGCCGGTTCAGGTAGCCGTCGAACATCGTCGGCCCGCGTACCTGAAGCTTCCCGACCGTCTCCCCGTCGTGCGGCACCGGCCCGCCGTCGTCGTCGAGTACCCGGGTCTGCACACCGGCCAGAGGCAGACCCACCCACCCCGGGCGTCGCTCGCCGTCGGCCCGGGTGGAGAGCGTGATCAGCGATTCCGAGGCGCCGTAGCGTTCGATGGGCTGATGTCCGGTGAGTCTGGCCAACCCGTCGAACACCGGGACCGGCAGCGGCGCGCTTCCGGAAACCAGTAGCCGCACCGGGCGCAGCGCCCGGGCGGCCGTCTCGTCGGCCACCACCCGCGACCACACGGTCGGCACCCCGAAAAACAGTGTGCCGCCGAAGTCGGTACTGGCCTGCGCGTAACCCTCCGGTGTCGGCTTTCCGGTGTGAATGAAGCGATTCCCGATCCGCAACGAGCCGAGCAGGCCCAGCACCAGGCCGTGCACGTGAAACAGCGGCAGGCCGTGCACCAGGGTGTCGTCGGCGGTCCATTGCCAGGCTTGCGCCAGCGCGTCCAGATCGGCGGCGATGGCCCGCCGGCTCAACACCACACCTTTGGGCAGCCCGGTGGTGCCCGAGGTGTAGATGATCATCGCGGTGGCGTCGGGTGACGGCTCGGGATAGCGATGCCAGGAGCGGGCGTGCAACCGCACCGGGATGTGCGGCAGCCCTTCCGACGCAGCGTCTGGTGGGGCCAGCCCGAGCCAGGCTTGCACTCCGGAGTCGGTGAGCATGTGCCGGCGTTCGGCCGCGCCGACGTCGGCGGGCACCGGGACGAAGGGCACTCCGGCGATCAAGCACCCGGTGACGGCCAGCACCGTCGCGGCGGTCGGTGCGGCCAGGATGGCGACCCGGTCCGCGCCGCCCACCCGTTCGGCCACCGACGTGGCGGCGCCGACCAGGTCGCTGCGGCTGAGCACGGTGCCGTCGATGCGCACCGCGTCGGAGACATCAGTGGCGGAGAGGACCGAAGGATCGAGGGAAGCCAGCAGCACGTCAGCAGGCTACCCGGCGTGGAAAAGGTCAGTCTTTCTCGTCCCAGATCTTCATCAGGGTGGCCAGGATCTCCTCACCGCGGCCCAGGCCGCCGAGGTGGCTTTCGCCCGGGAGCACGATCAGCTCGGAGTCGGGCAGCAACGCCACCACGTGCTCGCCGTGCGCGAACGGAACGATGTGGTCGCTGTCGCCGTGCCACCAGCGGACCGGGACTTTGACTTCGTCCAGCCGGAATCCCCAGTCCTGGGTGAACAAGATGATGTCGTTGAAGGGGGCGGCCAACTGCTTGCGGCTGCCGTTGAGCAGGTCGTCGAGGAACATGGCCCCGAACTCGGGTCGGGTGAGCAGGCGCCGGTCGCCTTCCGGCGATATCGCGGCGTACAGGTACAGCGCGGTGTTCGCGACCGGACGGATCGACCGGACCAGCAGGCTCGCGCCGATCCGCAACGGGTCGCCACCCAGCTTCAGCAGCGGCGCTACCCGCTTGCCCAGGTTCATCAGCCCACTGGTGATCCCCTCGTCGCCCAGGAACGGCGCGACGCCGCCGAGGATGCCGGCTGCCACCACCCGGTCGGACATGGCCGCGGCCGACGCGAGCGCGTACGGGCCGCCGCCGGATAGGCCGATGACGGCCATCTTGTCGATGCCGAGGATGTCCGCGATGGTGCGCAGATCGTCGGCGAAGGCCCGCACGTTCGCGTACCGGTGCGGCGTCGATGAGCCGATCCCGGGCCGGTCCAGGCCGATCAGGCGGATGCCGTGCTCCTTGGCGTAGACGCGCGCCTCGGTGGGGATCTGCCGGCGGGCGCCGGGGGTGCCGTGCAGCCAGAAGAACGCCCGGCCCTGCGGGTCGCCGAACTCGGCGAAGCCGATCTGGCGGTCCTCGCCGACCGCGATGTTGCCCTCGAGCTTGGGGCGGGCGATGTCAAAGGCCATGTCGAGCAGCTTGGCATGTTAGTCGCGGTTTACCAAAGGGCGGCCGGGCTTGTGCTTGCCAGCCCGGTCGCCGCCGGCTAGCCGTTGAGCAGCCGCTCACCGATGACCCGCTGCAGCCGCAGGTCGGCCACCTCCGCGTCGGACAGGCCCAGCTCGCGCAGCACGGCGTCGTTGTGCTGGCCAAGCGTCGGTGGCGCGGTGCGGTGGTGATGCGGCGGACCTGGTGTGATGCGAAAGGGCCAGCCGGGATAGCGGTGTGGCCCGGTGATCCGGTGTTCGATTTCCTCGTAGTATCCGCGGGCGTCCAGCTGGGCTCCGATGAGATCGGGGTTGTACATCTGGTCCCCGGTGATCACCCGCTCCGCCGCGATGCCCTGTGCGTGAAGGGTGTCGACTATCGCCGCGGCGGTCCGCGTGCGGGTCCAGCCGGTGACGAGTTCGTCGAACAGGTCATGGTCGATCGGCTGGCTAGGCATGGACAGCGCCACCCATACGTCTTCTTCGTTGGTCGGGTAGACGCCCTGCAGGTAGCCACGCTGTCGGTTGCCTTCGCGCGGGCGCACCACACCGGTCATCGAGTACTCGATCACCGGTTCCGCGGTCGCCGCGGCGGCGACCTCGATCTGGGCAATCTCGACGAGTTGACCGGCGCCGGTGTGGTCGCGGTGCTCGAGCGCGGCCAGCAACGCGACGCCGGCATGCACGCCGACGATCGGATCGGCCGGACCCTGCGGATTGCACGGCGGGCCGTCGGCGTATCCGGTGACCGACGACATCCCCGCGGTCTGCTCGAAGTTCAGCGCCCAGCCGACATAGTCGCGCCACGGGCCGCGCAGGCCGTAGCCCGGCATCCGGACGACGATCACGTCGGGGTTCAGCGACACCAGCGAGTCGTAGTCCAGGCCGAACTGCTCGACCACTCTCGGCGAGAAGTTTTCCACCACGACGTCGGCTTGGGCGGCCAGCCGCCGCGAGATGTCGCGGCCGCGCTGCGAGGTCAGGTCAAGCGTGAGGTCGCGCTTGTTGAGGTTGGTGCCCTGCCAGATGGGGCTGCGCTCGTACCAGTCGTCACCCTCGTAGGCGAAGGCTCCCGAATAGCGGTGTCCGTCCGGCCGCTGGATCGACTCGACCTTGACGATGTCTGCGCCGAACGCCCCGAGGTAGCAGGTCAGATACGCCCCGGCCCAGAACGTGGTCAGGTCCAGCACCCGCAGCCCGGTGAAGGGCAGCGGCCCCGCTGACTGCTGCAGCGGTCGGCCGTCGGCGGCCCACTTCGCGGTTCGCGACGTTCGCGATGGCGCCGGAAGATGCTGCAGCACTGGGGTTTTCGAAAGCCTGAACGGCGGCCCGGGACGCCGAAACGACCCGGTTTCAACGAAGAACCCCCGCGCGGCGTACTGCGGGCAGTCGAGCACGGTGGCGCCGTCGTTGACCGGTGCGGCCGGAATGCGTAGCGCCTGAGCGAGTTCCACGATCTCGGCGACGGTCTGTCCGGCCAGCACCGGCTCGGCCTTGGCGAAGAAGTCGTCGCGCTCCGGGCCGCCCATCATGATCGCGAGCTGGTGCTCGCCGAATTCGGGCAGGCCGAGCATCGCGCAGACGTCGAGCCAGTGCTGGCCGGTCAGGCAGTTGATGCCCACCCAGCCATCAGCGGCCCGGACGACGCCCAGCATGGGCGCCGACCGCAGGTTGGCGGGCAGGCCGAGCCGTCGCATCCGCTGGGCCATCAACATCGGGTAGGGCAACGTGGACAACAACGATTCCAGTTGTGAGACATCCACTTCGGTGACGCGGCCGGTGGGCCGCTGTCGCAGCGCGGTCAGCGCGCCCAGCGCACCATAGCCGCCCGCGACGTACTCGGCGATCCGCGCGCCAACCTGAACGGGTGGGCGCCCGGGATCCCGGGCGCTGATCCAGCCCGATGCCGCCTGCAGGGTCAGCGGTGTGGACCGGCGATGACGGAACGGACCGGACTGACCGAACGCGGAGATGCGTAATAGCACCAGATTTGGGTTGATTCGCTGCAGGTCGTCGACCCCGAGTCCGTACCCGTCCAGCGTTCCGGGTGCGGAATCGTCGATCAGCAGGTGCGCCTGCGCGATGAGTTCGTGTGCGATTGCGAGGTCGCTGGCCACTGAAAGGTCAAGGGTAGCACCGTGTTTGCCGGTGTTGAGGTACTCGAACAAGCCGGACCGATCCGGGTCGGCAACGCGCGAGGCGAACGGGCCCCAGTGCCGCAGCATGTCTCCACCGGGCGGCTCGATCTTGACGACCTCGGCACCCAGGTCGACAAGCAGCTTTGCGGCGTAGGGACCTGAGATTTCACTGGCGATTTCGACGACGTGCAGCCCCGCAAGGGGTTCCGTCACGCCGGAACCCCGATGGCCATCGGTTCCATGTACTGATGCAAACCGCCGATTCCGCCGCCCTCGCGGCCCAGGCCGCTGAGCTTGAAGCCGCCGAACGGCGCGCCACCGGGACTGATGCCGTTGACCGCGATCTGACCGGTGCGGATGCGGCGCGCGACGCCGACGGCGCGGTCCACGTCGTCGCCCCACACCGCGCCGGAGAGCCCGTATTGCGAGTTGTTCGCGATCGCGACGGCGTCGTCGTCGTCGCGGTAGCGCAGCACGGTCAACACCGGACCGAAGACTTCCTCTTGGGCGATAGTCGAATTCGGCTCCACCCCGGTCAGGATCGTCGGTTCGACGTAGTAGCCGACGTCCAGACCGGCCGGCCGGCCGCCGCCGGTCACCAGCTTCGCCCCGTCGCTGCGGGCGCCGGCGATGTGCGCCTCGACCCGGTCGCGTTGTGCCGCACTGATCAGCGGACCCATCTGCACGTCGGGATCGGTGGGGTCGCCCACCTTGACCTCGCGGGCCAACGCGGCGAGCCGATCGACGAGGTCGTCGTGCAGCGAATCGGGCAACAGCAGCCGGCTGTGCAGGATGCAGGCCTGTCCGGCATGCAGCGAACAGGATTCGAACAGCATCTGCCGCAGCATGTCGTCGGTGACGACGGCGTCGTCGAGCACGACGCTGGCCGACTTGCCGCCCAGCTCCAGCAGGATGCGCTTCATCGTGTCCCCGGCGGCGGACATCACCTGGCGACCGACGACCGAGCTGCCGGTGAAGCTCACCATGTCGATGCGCGGGTCGGTGGTCAGCAGCTTGGCCGCCTCGACGCTTGAGGGCGTGACCACGTTGACCACGCCCGGCGGGATGTCGGTGTGTTCGTCGATGAGCCGCGCCAGCGCCAACCCGGCCAGCGGCGTCAGCGGAGAGGGCTTGAGCACCACCGTATTTCCAGCTGCCAGAGCATGATTCAGCTTCATGACGTTCAGGCAGTGCGGGAAGTTCCACGGCGTCAGCACCGATACGACACCTAGCGGCGCGTGCCGCAGCAAGGTGGTTCCGGCGCTGATGCCGCTGACCTCCTGGTCGACCAGTTGGGTGGCGAGCTGGGCGGCATGCATGGACATGAACCCGGCGCCGTCGATCTGCATCATGCGCTCGTTGGCGATGCAACCCCACTCCGCCTGGGACAGCGCGAAGAAGTCGTCGGCGTGCTTGGTCAGCGCCTCGCCCAGTTGGTTCAGACACCCGGCGCGCTGCTCGGCGGTCATGGTGCCCCAGGGCCCGCTGTCGAACGCGCGGCGCGCGGCCGCGATGGCGTCGCCGACCTGGGCGACGCTCGCGTCGGGTGCGGTGGCGATGACGGCCTCGGTGGACGGCGAGAGGTCGTCGTAGCGGCCGTCCTGCGGCTCGACCCAGTTGCCGTCGATGTAGAGCTGGTAGGTCTGGACAAGAGCGGGCGAATCAGCCATGTGCTTCCTCCGGTCATCTGATCACTTGGTGTACACCTCCGCGTGTCCGCCGTCAATCGTCAATCAGATGAAAACCGTGCTATTTCAATATTTTGGCGTCGTATTGACAGCATGCGGCGGCGCGGAGTAGACACAGTCGGCAGACAGATTGGCCTAATCTGTCGGATCGGGTGTCCTGCGAGAGGGGCTTACCGTGCAGACTCATCCGCCGCTGCGCTCGCCGAGTTTCCCGCTGCACTCCCCCGACTTCTATGCGGGCGACCCCTACCCCGCCTACCGGGAGCTGCGCGCGACGGCGCCGGTGTGCTGGAACGACGTCACCAACTTCTGGGCCCTGCTGAAGTACGAGGACATCCGCTACGTGTCCAGCAACCCGGCACTGTTCACCTCTACCCAGGGCATCACGATCCCCGATCCGCAGATGCCCAACCCGGTGCAGCAGGGCAGTCTCATCTTCACCGACCCGCCGCGGCACCGGCAGATGCGCAAGCTGATCAACTCCGGATTCACCCGGCGCCGTGTTTCGGTGCTCGAGCCAAAGATCCGCGAGATCGTGCGCGGCATTCTCGACGGCATCGAACCCGGCTCGGTGCACGAGTTCGCCGAACAGATCGCCGCTCCGCTGCCCACCCGGATGATCGCCGAACTGATCGGGGCCCCGCCCGATGACTGGGAACAATTCCGCGCCTGGTCGGATGCGGCCACCGGAACGGCCGATCCGGAGATCGAGCTGGACTCGGCGGTGGCGGCCGGGCAACTCTACGAGTACTTCCAGCAGCTGATCGCGGCCAGGCGCGTGCAACCGCGCGACGACCTGCTGTCGGTGCTGGCCGAGGCCGAGATCGACGAACACCGGCTGACCGATGAAGACCTGCTGAACTTTGCCTTTCTGCTGTTGGTGGCCGGCAACGAAACCACCCGCAACTTGATCGCGCTCGGCACGCTGGCGTTGATCACCCATCCCGACCAATACCGCCTGCTGGTTGAGAATCCGGCTGGCATCCCGCTGGCCGTCGAGGAGATGCTGCGGTGGAACAGTCCGGTGGTGCACATGGCCCGCACCGCGACCGCCGACGTCGAGATCCGCGGTCAACGCATCGCCGCTGGCGAGGTGGTGGTGATGCTGTACGGGTCGGCCAACCGGGACGAAGAGGTGTTCGGCCCCGACTCCGAGGAGTTCAACGTGACCCGTCACCCGAACCCACACATCGCCTTCGGCTGCGGTGAACACTCCTGTGTGGGTGCGCAATTGGCGCGTCTGGAAGCAACGGTGCTCTTCGAGGAGCTGCTGCGCCGATTCCCCGGCATGGAGTTGGTGGGCGAGGTAAACAGGATGCGGGCCACCATGGTCCCCGGGGTGAAACGCATGCCGGTGCGGATGGGGGCCTGAGCCGATGGACCTCGAGTACACGCCAGAACAAGAGAAGCTGCGCACCCAAATCCGCGCGACGCTGGAAACCGTGATGACGCCGGAGCGCGTCGCCGCGGTCAGCGAGCGGATGGAGGGCGGGCCCGCGGTGCGCGAATGCATCCGGGCCCTGGCCGCCGCGAATCTACTGGGCGTCGGATGGCCTAAAGAATATGGTGGACAGGGCTTTTCGGCCATCGAGCAGTTCATCTTCTCCGAAGAGGCGCGCCGGGTCAGCGCGCCCATCCCGCTGGTGACGCTCAACACCGTCGGGCCGACGCTGATGCACTACGGCACTGACGAGCAGAAGCAGCGGTTTCTACCGGCGATTCTGGACGGCACCGTGGAGTTCGCCATCGGCTACTCCGAGCCGGGCGCCGGCAGTGACCTGGCCTCGGTGCGGACCACGGCCGTCCGTGTCGGTGACGAGTACGTGATCAACGGCCAAAAGATGTTCACCAGCGGCGCCGCCTACGCCGACTACATCTGGCTGGCGGTGCGCACCGATCCGGATGCCAAGAAGCACAAGGGTATTTCCATCCTCATCGTGCCGACCTCCTCTCCCGGGTTCTCCTGGCAGCCGCTGCACACCATGCCGGGTATCTCGACGTTCTACACTTTTTACGATGACGTCCGGGTGCCGGTCAGTGCGCTGGTCGGTGCGGAAAATCAAGGCTGGCAACTGATCACCACGCAGTTGAACTTCGAACGCGCCGCTCTGGGCAATCTCGGCGCGCTCGAGCCGCTGTTCGAGAAGACCCTGGACTGGGCCGTCAGCACCGAGCTCGACGGTGGCCGCGTCATCGACCAACCTTGGGTGCGATCGACGCTGGCCCGGGTCGAAGCCCAAGTCGCCGCGTACAAACTCGTCAACCTGCGGGTGAACGCGGCGATGACCAAGGGGGTGCTCACCATGGGCGAGGCGTCGGCGGCGAAGGTGTTCGGCACCGAGCTCACCCAGCAGGTCGCCCGGGAGTTGCTCGAGGTCCTGGAAGGAAACGGGGTGCGGCGCGGGGCCGAGGCTCCGCTGCACGGCGCCCTGGAATCCGCCTACCGCCAGGCCGTTATCAATACCTTCGGCGGCGGCGCCAACGAAATTCAACGTGACATCATCGCCATGGCCGGGTTGGGCATGCCCCGGGCGCCGCGCGACCTTCGGGCCGCGAAATAGCAAGGAGGACAGAACTCAGTGACCGACTCAGAAACCGTCAGGGCCAAGGTCAAGGCCCTCGTCGGCCAGCCGACCGGCGGTACCGGCAAGCCCTCGCTGGCGCCGGACCCGGTGAATCAGCCGATGATTCGGCACTGGGCGTACGCCATGGCCGACATGAATCCGGTCTACATCGATCCGGCGTTCGCCGCGTCGTCACGGTTCGGCGGCATCGTGTCGCCGCCGGTCATGCTGCAAACCTGGACGATGCCGTCGCCGAAGCTGGAGGGAATCGGTGAGCGGGGTGGGGCGCCGGTCGAGATCCACAGCAATCCCACGGCATTCCTCGATGAGGCGGGCTACACCAGCACGGTGGCGACGAATTCGGAATTCGAGATCGAGCGCTACCCACGATTGGGCGACGAGATCAGCGCGACCACGGTCTACGAGTCGGTCTCCGACGAAAAGAAGACGGCGCTGGGCACCGGCTTCTTCCTGACCTGGCTGACGACCTACACCGACCAGCACGGTGAGGTGTTGGGCCGACAGCGATTCCGGGTGCTGCGTTTCAGGCCGGCGAACTGATGGCGGCCCGTCTGGCTCCGGCGATCACCCCGGACACCGAGTTCTTCTGGAATGGGCTGCGGCAGAACAAACTTCTGATCCAGCGCTGCGATGGCTGCGGGCAGCTGCGTCATCCGCCCCGCCCGATGTGCCCGCACTGTCGGTCACTGGAGTGGGAGGCGATCGAGTCGTCGGGCCGCGGCACCGTCTACAGCTACGTGATGCCGCACGAACCCAAGTTCCCGTTCTTCGAGTACCCCTACGTCGTCGTGCTGGTGGAACTCGACGAGGGGGTACGGTTGGTGTCCAACCTGACCGGCATCAACCCCGCCGATATAACCCCCGGAATGCCGGTCGAGGTCCATTTCCAGACGTTCGATGACGACCTGGTGCTACACCAGGTCCGGCCGAAAGCCTAGGACCGTCATGGACTTCTCCTTCACCGAAGAGCAAGAGACGATCGCCAAACTGGCGCGGGATCTGTTCGAGCGCCGCGCCACGCCGGAACGGCTGACCGAGCTGGAAGCCGGTGACGTGCGCTACGACGACGCGCTGTGGAAAGAGCTGGCCGCCGCCGACCTGCTGGGCACCGCGCTGCCCGAGTCGGTCGGCGGCAACGGTGGCGGCTTCGTGGAACTCGGGGTACTGCTGGCCGAGGTCGGCTACAGCGTCGCGCCGGTGCCCGCCTACCCGACGCTGGTGCTGGGCGCCGACCCGATCGCCCGGCACGGCAACCACGAACAGCAACAGCGATTCCTGCCAGGCGTGGTCAGCGGATCCCGGGTTATGACAACGGGATTGACCGAACCGGGCCGCTCAAACCCGGCACGCCCGGTCACCACCGCACGCCGCGATGGCCCGAACTGGCGCCTCGATGGCGCCAAGGAGGTGGTGCCGGCCGCGCAACTCGCCGACACGGTGCTGATTCCCGCCGCTGTCGACGACGGCACTGTGGGCCTGTTCCTGCTGGCCCGCGACGCCGCCGGCGTGGAAATTCGCCCGGTGCCGACCACCAACCGCGAACCACACGCCGACGTATTCTTGGACGGCGCAATCGTTTCCGCAGCGGACGTGATCGCCGGTGCCGGGGTGGTCGAGTCACTGCACACCCGTGCTCTGGTGGCGCTGTGCGCAATCCAGCTCGGTGTCGCCGAGCGGGCGCTGCACATTGCCGCCGAATACACCTGCGCCCGTGAGCAATTCGGCCGCCCGATCGGCAGCTTCCAGGCGGTGCAGCAGCGCATGGCCGACGCCTTCATCGACGTCGAGGCGATCCGGTGGACCACTTGGCAGGCGGCCTGGCTGATCGCGCATGGCCGTCCGGACGACCGCGCGGCGCACATCGCGAAATTCTGGGCCGCCGAGGCCGGCGCCCGGGTGGCCGCCACCGCACAGCACGTACACGGCGGTATCGGCATCGACGTCACCTATCCCCTGCACCGGTATTTCCTGTGGGCCAAGCACAACGAGCTGACCCTCGGTCCCGCTTCGGCGCAGCTGGCCCGACTCGGTGCAACCTACGGCGCAACCCATTCGGAAGGACACGCATGACGACGACCGCCACCCGCACTTTGCCATGGCGAGACATTTCGGTCGGCGACGAGGTCACCCCGCTCGAAATACCGATCACCACAACGATGATCGTCGCCGGTGCGATCGCCAGCCGGGACTTCATGCCGGTGCACCACGACCGCGACTACGCCAAGCAGCAGGGCTCGCCGAACCTGTTCATGAACATCCTGACCACCAACGGTTACTGCGTGCGCTTCCTCACCGATTGGGCCGGGCCCGAAGCGATGGTGAAGAACCTGTCGATTCGCCTTGGCGTGCCGTGCTTTCCCGACGATCCACTGCGCTTCACCGGTAGTGTGACCGGCAAGACCGAGGGATCGGGCGGCGAGAACTTCGTCGAGGTGACGTTCAAGGCTTCCAACAGTCTGGGCGATCACGTTTCCGGCACCGCGGTGCTCAGCCTGCTCGGCGGGGTCGGCGCGTGACCACTACGCTGCCGGGCGCCGCGGCCATCGTCGGGATCGGCCAGACCGAGTTCTCCAAGGAATCCGGGCGCAGCGAGCTGCAATTGGCGTGTGAAGCGGTCAGCGCCGCGCTTGACGATGCGGGTCTTACGCCCAGCGACGTCGACGGCATGGTCACGTTCACCATGGACTCCAGCGACGAGATCGACATCGCCCGCAATGTCGGCATCGGCGACCTGAGCTTCTTCTCCCGCGTCCATCACGGCGGCGGCGCGGCAGCCGGGACGGTGGTGCATGCGGCAATGGCCGTCGCCACCGGTGTCGCCGACGTCCTGGTGTGTTGGCGTGCCTTCAACGAACGGTCCGGCTTCCGGTTCGGTGGCAGCGGACGCAGCATGGCCGAAACACCGTTGTTCATGGCGCATTACGCACCGTTCGGACTGCTCACTCCCGCGGCCTGGGTCGCGATGCACGCCCAGCGCTACATGTCGACGTACGGCGTCACCAACGAGGACTTCGGCAGGGTCGCGGTCGTCGACCGCAAGCACGCGGCGACCAACCCCGATGCCTGGTTCTACCAACGTCCGATCACCCTGCAAGATCACCAGAATTCGCGGTGGATCGTCGAACCCGTGCTGCGGCTGCTGGATTGCTGCCAGGAGAGCGACGGCGGCGTCGCTCTCGTCGTCACCAGCGCCGAGCGCGCCCGCGACCTGCGGCAGCCACCGGCCATCATCACCGCCGCCGCCCAGGGTGCGGCCGCCAACGGAGAGATGATGACCAGCTACTACCGCGACGAGATCACCGGGCTGCCCGAGATGGGCGTGGTGGCCCGCCAGCTGTGGCGCGACTCGGGCCTCAAGCCGCAAGACATCCAAACCGCCTTCATTTACGACCATTTCACGCCGTTCGTGTTCGCCCAACTCGAGGAGCTGGGATTCTGCGGGCGCGGGGAGGCCAAGGACTTCGCCACCGTCGAGCGGCTCTCGCTCGGTGGAGAGTTCCCCATCAATACCAACGGCGGCCTACTCGGCGAGGCCTACATCCACGGCATGAACGGCATCACCGAGGGGGTGCGCCAAGTGCGCGGCACGTCGTACAACCAGGTCGACAACGTCGAACACGTGCTCGTCACGTCGGGAACCGGCGTACCCACCAGTGGCCTGATCCTCGCACCGGCCGGCTGAGCGAACCGTCATGCCGAGGATTGCGCTGCTGACCGCCCACGGCGGGCCAATCGAACTCGCCGAATTCCCGTTGACCACACCGGCGCCGGGCACTGCAGCGCTACGACTGCGGATGGCCGGCATCTGCGGTTCCGACTTGCACATCTTCCGCGGCGAGCTGCCCCTGCCGTGCCCGTTTGCCATGGGTCACGAAATGGTCGGCGAGATCGCCGAACTCGGCGAGGGTCTGACCACCGATGCTACCGGTAAACAGCTGGCCGTTGGCGATCGTGTGGTGGCGCCGTACTTCTGGTTCTGCGGCAGTTGTCACGCGTGCGCGCGGGGACGGTCGTACGCATGCCAGAACCTGATGGCCGGCGAATACCGCACCCATGAACAGCCGCCGCACTTCGTCGCCGCCTATGGCGAGTACTACTACACCAGCCGCCGGCAGCCGTTGTACAAGGTCCCCGAGGACCTGCCCGATGAGGCCGTCGCACCGTTGAATTGTGCGCTGGCCCAAGTGTTGTTCGCACTGCGCGATGTGCGGCTCGGCGACACCGTCGTCATTCAGGGCGCCGGCGGGCTGGGCATCAACGCCGCGGCCGTCGCGCGAACGGCTGGCGCCGCCGCGGTCATCGTCATCGACAAGATCGCCGAGCGACTCGACGTCGCCGCCGATTTCGGCGCGACCCACTGCATCGATGCCAGCGGGATCTCGTCGGCAGACGTCGGCGAGCAGGTGCGCAAGCACACCGACGGCATCGGTGCCGACTGGGTGCTCGAGGTTGTCGGCGTGCCGGGCGTCATCCCCGAGGGCGTCGGATTTCTCAACAACGGCGGGACGTTGCTCGAGGTCGGCAACGTCGGGATGGGACGCACCTTCGAGCTGGACCCGAGCGCATTGGTCTACGGCAATAAGTCCGTGCGCGGCGTGATGCTGTACGACCCGATCACGCTGGCCACCGGTCTATCGTTCCTGCAGCACACCAGTTTTCCGTTCGAGCGGCTGATGCCCAAGCCATTCCATCTGACCGACGTCAACGCCGCGTTCGCCTCGGCCAATGCCGGGCTGGTGCCACGGGGGGCGCTGATTCCGTGATGACGCAAGCGGCCCAGGCCATCGACACCCGCGAGCTGATCGTGGAATCCGCGTACGCCTGCTTTCGCAAGCAGGGACTGCAGAAAGCGACGATCGTCGACATCGCCAGGACGGCCGGCGTTTCCCGCAGCACCATCTACGAGTACTTCAGCGACAAAGCCGCCATCATCGAAGCCTGCGCCGAGCACGCGTCGGAGCAGTTCTATCGTGAGATGTCCAAGGCCATGGACCGGGGCGGTTCGCTTGAGGAAAAGCTCAGCCAGGCCGCGGTCTTCGTCACTCAGGCACGACGGGTCATCGCCTCGGAGAAGTACTTTGACGAAGATGCAATCAGCCTGTTGCTGACCAAGGACGCCGCCGTGCTGCTGCGCGAATGCGCGGAATTCTTCGCCCCCTATTTGTCCGCCGCCAGGCGCACCGGCGAGGTGCGCAAGGACCTCGACATCGAGGCCGCCGGTGAATGGTTCGCGCGCATCCTGTTCTCGCTTTTCAGCACGCCGTCCTCGACGCTGGACATGGATGATCCCGAGGTGGCAGCGGAATTCGTTCGGGCCCATGTGGTACGCGGATTCGCCAGCGACCGTCCGCGGCCGCGGCGCGGGTAGCGACGGCCTTCGGTTGTGAATCCCGGGCGTCGGGTGTGAAGCCTCGGCGAGGTTTTACGGCGTGTCGCCGCCATGTGCTCACACTCAGGCTTCACACGCAAGGATTCAGCCACCCTGCTGAGCTGGTCAGTGCGCCAGCGCCCGCATGAAGAACGCCAGATTGGCCGGCCGTTCGGCCAGTCGCCGCATGAAGTAGCCGTACCACTGGGTACCGAACGGGACGTAGACCCGCACCTGCTTGCCGGCCGCTACGAGGCGTCGCTGCTCGTCGTCGCGAATGCCATACAGCATCTGGTATTCGAATTCGTCAGTGCGGCGCCCTGATTCGTGCACCAGACCGGGCACCGCGCTGATGATCATCGGATCGTGGGAGGCCACCATCGGGTAGCCGGAACCGGCCATCAGCACCCGAAGGCAAGCCAGATAGGAGTCGGTGACCTCGGTGGGTTTCCGGTAGGCCACCGACTCGGGCTCGTCATAGGCGCCTTTGCACAGTCGCACCCGGGCGCCGGAGTCGGCGAACTCCTCGCAGTCATCCAGCGTTCGCCGCAGATAAGCCTGCAAAACCAGTCCCAGCCAGGGGAATTCGGTCCGCAGATCGCGCACGATGCGCAGCGTCGAATCGGTGGCGGTGTGGTTCTCGGCGTCCACCGTCACCCACACGCCGGCACGCTGGGCGGCATCGCAGATCGACCATGCGTTCTCCCGTGCAATCTTGTGCCCGTCGCGCTCCAGCGACTGCCCAAGCGCCGACAACTTGACCGAGACTTCCAGCGGCCGCACCGTGTCAGCCGCGGTATCGAGGTCAGCCAATGTGCCGATCAGATTCAAGTACGTCCGGACGCTTGCATCGGCGTCGTCGGCGCTGATCACGTCTTCGCCCAGATAGTCGATGCTGACGAAGCGGCCCGAGTCGCGAAGCGTCACAGCGTTATTCAGTGCCGATTCGATGGTCTCCCCGGGTACGAACCGACGCACCACCTTACGGGTGACCGACAGTCGCTCGGCGGTCCGGCGCAATGCTTCGCCGCGGCCGGCGGCCAGGATCACCGGGCGCAAGGTGGTGGCGAACAGTCCGGTCATCAGTCGGCGCCCATATGCGGATAGGTGTGCTCGGTTGCCGGGACGAATGTCTCCTTGATGGTGCGCGCCGATGTCCAGCGCAACATGTTGAGCATCGACCCGGCCTTGTCGTTGGTGCCTGAGCCACGCGAGCCACCGAAGGGTTGGCGCCCGACGACCGCGCCGGTGGGTTTGTCGTTGATATAGAAGTTCCCGGCAGCGAACCGCAGTCGATGCTGGGCGCTCAGCACGGCGGCACGATCGTCGGCGATGATCGCGCCGGTCAGCGCGTACCGAGAGCCGGTGTCGACGACGTCGAGGATCCGTTCGAAATCTTCGTCGGGGTACACGTGCACCGACAGCAGCGGGCCGAAGTATTCCGTCGCGAACGACTCGTCGGTCGGGTCATCGGACAGCAAGACCGTGGGGCGCACGAAATAGCCTTCGCTGTCGTCGTATTCGCCGCCGACGGCGATAGTGACGTGTGCTGCGCCCTTCGCCCGCTCGATGGCGTCGACGTTCTTGGTGAAGGCGCGCCGGTCGATCAGTGCTCCCCCGTAATTAATCAGGTCGGTGACGTCTCCGTAGCGCAGCGCGGCCGTCTCGCCTAGGAAGTCGTCCCCCATCCGGCGCCACACGGACTGCGCGATGAAGGCGCGCGATGCCGCCGAGCATTTCTGTCCCTGGTAGTCGAATGCCCCGCGAATCAGGGCTGTGCGCAACACATCCGGCCGCGCCGAGGCATGCGCGACGATGAAGTCCTTGCCGCCGGTCTCGCCGACCAGCCGCGGATAGCTCTGGTAGCGGCCGATATTGGCGCCCACCTGCTGCCACAACCGCTGGAAGGTGGCCGTCGACCCGGTGAAGTGGATACCGGCCAGCCGCGGATCGGCCAGCGCCACCTCGGAAACGGCCAGGCCGTCGCCGGTCACCAGGTTGATCACCCCGGGCGGCAAGCCGGCGGCCTCGAGCAAGCGCATGGTCAGATAGGCCGACAACGTCTGGGTGATCGACGGCTTCCACACCACGGTGTTGCCCATCAGCGCCGGCGCGGTCGGCAGATTGCCGGCAATCGAGGTGAAGTTGAACGGCGTGATCGCGTAGACGAAGCCATCCAGTGGGCGGTATTCGCTGCGATTCCACTCGCCGGGCCCGCTGATGGGCTGCTGCGCGAGGATTTGTCGGGCGAACGCCACATTGAATCGCCAGAAGTCGATCTGCTCGCATGGGGAATCGATCTCGGCCTGGTACACCGACTTTGATTGGCCGAGCATTGTCGCAGCGGCGATCTTCTCCCGCCATGGCCCGGCCAGCAGGTCGGCGGCACGCAGGAACACCGCCGCACGCTCATCGAAAGGCAGTGCAGCCCAAGCATTCTTCGCGGCCATCGCGGCCTCGATCGCCGCCGTTGCCTCGGCGTGCCCGGCGTTGGTCAGGGTGCCCAGCTTCGCGGCGTGCCGGTGCGGCTGGACAACGTCGATGCGTTCGCCGTCGCCCATCCGGTGGGCGCCGCCGATGACGTGCGGCAGGTCCGTCGGGTGGTCGGCCAGCGCCGCCAGCTCGGCGGTCAGGCGGGTGCGTTCCGGGGAGCGCGGGGCGTAGTCGTGGACCGGCTCGTTGGCCGGCATCGGGACCTGGGTTACGGCGTCCATGTTGCAAGGATCCTCGCGTCGCCGCCGCATAGAGTTAGCCGAATGAACAATAGAGGCCGTTGTTCATAGTAAAATCGGACAACATGGCCGGTGTCGGGCTGGGGCAACTGTTGCTCGCGCTGGACGCGACCCTGGTCAGCCTGGTCGACGCCCCCCGGGGCCTGGATCTGTCGGTGGGCTCGGCGGCGCTGATCGATTCCGACGACGTGCGGCTCGGGTTGGCGGCCGCGGCGGGCTCCGCCGACGTCTTCTTCTTGCTAGGGGTCGCCGACGACGAGGCGCGGCAATGGATGAACAAGCAGGCGCGCGAACGGGTACCGGTGGCGATCTTCGTCAAAGAGCCGTCGAAAGCCTTGGTGGACATGGCCATCGCGGCCGGCTCGGCGGTGGTGGCCGTCGATCCGCGGGCCCGCTGGGAGCGGCTCTATCAACTGGTCAACCATGTTCTGGAACATCACGGGGACCGCACCGATGCCATGGACGACTCGGGCACCGACCTGTTCGGGTTGGCCCAGTCGCTCGCCGACCGCATCCACGGCATGGTCAGCATCGAAAACGCCCAATCACACGTGCTGGCCTACTCGGCCTCCAACGACGAGGCCGACGAGTTGCGCCGCCTTTCCATCCTGGGCAGGGCGGGCCCGCCCGAGCATCTCGAGTGGATCGGCCAATGGGGCATCTTCGATGCGCTGCGGTCGGGCAGCGAGGTGGTCCGCGTCGCCGAGCGGCCCGAATTAGGCCTGCGTCCGCGACTGGCCGTCGGGATCCACCAGCCCGCACCCGATGCCCGGCGACCGTCGGTGTTCGCCGGAACCATCTGGGTACAGCAAGGCTCGCAGCCGCTGGCCGACGACGCCGAGGAGATGTTGGTAGGCGCCGCCGTGCTGGCAGCCCGCATCATCTCCCGGCTCGCGGCGCGGCCGTCCACCCACGCCCGGCGGGTGCAGCAACTTCTCGGACTCACCGAACCCGACGCCCTTGGGCCCGTCGACGTGGTTGCGGTTGCCGGTGAACTCGGCCTGGCCGCCGACGGCGACGCGGCCCTGATCGGTTGGGACGTGACGGACAGCTCACCCCGTCACGCTCGGCTTGCCGATGTTATTGCTCTGAGCGCCAGCGCTTTTCGTCACGACGCCCAGGTCGCCTCGCACGGCTCGAGAACATATGTGCTGCTCCCCCAGACGCATAGCCGGTCGCTGACCTCGTGGGTGCGCGGCACCATCGGCGCCATGCGTGCCGAGCTCGGGGTGCAGCTACGGGCGGCCATCGCCGCGCCAGTCGCCGGACTTGCCGCGATCGCCGCGGCGCGCATCGAAGTCGACCGGGTGCTGGACAGCGCTGAGCGGCACCCGATCTCGTTCGGGCAGGTGACGTCGCTGGCCGAAGCGCGTACCACCGTGTTGCTCGACGAAATCGTGTCCCTGGTCGGCGACGACCAGCGATTGATCGATCCGCGGATCGTGGCGCTGCGCGACGACGATCCGGTGCTGGCCCAGACGCTGCGGACCTATCTGGACGCCTTCGGCGACATCGCCGCGGCAGCACAATCGTTGCGGGTGCATCCGAATACGGTTCGCTACCGGGTGCGACGGATCGAGAAATTGCTGTCGACGTCGCTGGCCGATCCCGAGGTGCGGCTGTTGTTTTCGCTGGGATTGCGGGTTTTGCAGCGGGGTTAGCACGTCGCCGGCGCAAGCACAGCGCGCCCCGTTGCCTGGCGTCGTCCGCCGTGCGCGAAAATCGCGAAGCGGTAGCGTAGCCCGCGTGCAAAGCTTGTCGGTCGTCGCCCTGCTGCGCGAACGCGCCGGTCTGCAGCCCGACGATTTGGCCTTCCGGTACACCGATTACGAGCAGGATTGGGCGGGCGTCACCGAGACTTTGACCTGGGCGCAGCTGTATCAACGAACGCTGAATGTCGCGCATGAGGTCAAGCGGCATGGCGCCGCCGGAGACCGCGCCGTCATCCTTGCTCCCCAGGGCCTGGCTTACATCGTGGCGTTCCTGGGCGCAATCCAGGCCGGGCTGATCGCGGTCCCGCTCTCGGTCCCGCAGCCAGGCTCGCACGATGAGCGTGTCGCTGCCGTCCTGGCCGACACCACGCCCGCCGTCGTTCTCACCACGTCCGCGGCCGCCGCGACTGTCCGCGATTATCTGGACGGTCCGGACTTGGCCCGCAAGGACTGCGCCCCAGCCGTGATCGCGGTCGATGCACTGGATCTGGACCAACCGAAGTCGTCGAGCATCAGGGTCAGCGGCGCCCCGAGCATCGCGTACCTGCAGTACACCTCGGGCTCCACGCGTCTTCCGGCCGGGGTGATGGTCTCGCACCGCAACCTGCTGGTGAACTTCCAGCAGTTGATGGCCGCGTACTTTCCGGACTTCAACGGAGTCGCCCCGCGCGACACCGTCTGCGTGTCGTGGCTGCCCTTCTACCACGACATGGGTTTGGTGCAAGGCGTCATCGCGCCGATCCTGGGCGGCTACCAAGGCGATCTGACCTGCCCGGTCGCGTTCCTGCAACGCCCCGCACGCTGGATTCACGCGATGTCCAAAACCAATCCGGTCTTCTCCGCCGCGCCCAACTTCGCCTTCGAGCTCAGCGTCCGCAAGACCACTGAGGCGGACCTGGCCGGAGTCGATCTGGGCAACGTCATCAGCATCGTCAGCGGCGCCGAACGCATCCATCCCGCCACGCTCGATCGGTTCTGCAAACGGTTCGCCCCGTACAACTTTCGCGAACAGATGATGCAACCCTCCTACGGGCTGGCCGAAGCGACCGTCTATGTCGCCAGCCGCGCCGCGGCCGGAGCCCCGGAAGTCGTCCACTTCGATCCCGAGCGGCTGTCGGAAGGCAGCGCCCAGCGGTGCTCGGCAGAGACCGGCTCACCGCTGCTGAGCTACGGCACACCCACATCGCCGACGGTGCGGATCGTCGACCCCGACACCAACACACAGTGCCCGGCCGGAACAGTCGGTGAAATCTGGGTCAACGGCGAGAACGTCGCCGACGGTTACTGGCAGAAACCGGAAGAAACCCGGCGCACCTTCGGGGGCGTCCTGGCCGATCCGTCGCCCGGCACCCCGGAGGGACCGTGGCTGCGCACCGGCGACCTCGGCTTCCTCTCCGAGGATCAGATGTTCATCGTGGGCCGGATGAAAGACCTGCTGATCGTCTACGGCCGCAACCACTATCCCGAGGACATCGAATCGACGGTGCAACAGATCACCGGCGGCCGGGTCGCGGCGATCTCGGTTCCGGTGGACGAGACCGAAAAGCTGGTGACCATCATCGAACTCAAGAAGCGCGGCGATTCTGATGACGACGCACTGCACAAGCTCGACATCATCAAGAACGACGTCACCGCGGCGATATCCAACTCGCACGGTCTCACCGTCGCCGATCTGGTCCTGGTGCCGCCGGGATCGATCCCCACCACGACGAGCGGAAAGATCCGGCGGGCCGCGTGTGTCGAGCAGTACCGCCGCCAACAGTTCGCCCGGTTGGACGGCTGAGCGGTCGGGCGGGACAGGAAACCATATCTGCGATGTTGTTCACCGTTGTGGTCATGGCCGTGGCGGTCAGCATGGAGCCCTTCCGCATCGGCATGACGGTCCTGATGCTGAACAGACCCCGCCCGCAGCTGCAGTTGCTCGCGTTTCTGGGTGGCGGGTTCGCGATGGGGATCACGGTGGGCGCGACCGTCCTGTTCGCCCTGCGGCACATATTGCTGGGGTCGACGTACTTCACATTGCCGCGCGTTCAATTTCTGATCGGCGCACTGGCGCTGGTGGCCGCCGCCCTGCTGGCGATGAAAACCTTCGCGGACCGGTTGAGCGGCAGCGAGCCAGCTCCTGCCGACGAAAGCACCGCCGGACCGGGAAGGCTGATGACGGGCACCCGACGACTGCTGGACGGACGGTCGCTGTGGGTCGCCGCAGTGGCGGGCCTGGGCATCGCGCTGCCTTCGGTGGATTATCTGGCCGCTCTGGCGGTGATTCTGGCATCCGGCGCGGCGGTCACAACGCAACTGGGCGCGCTGCTGACATTCAACGTCGTTGCCTTCGCGCTGGTGGAAATCCCACTCGTCGCTTATCTGATCGCACCCGAACCGACGAGGGCATCGATGGCC
>NZ_LZKU01000170.1 GCF_001672975.1 Mycobacterium sp. 1465703.0 | reverse complement strand
ACCTGGGCGCCGACCCGGTGGCCACCGCCGTCATGCACGCATCGGGCCGCCCGATCGACGCCTTCGTCGTCCGCAAGTCAGCGAAAACGCATGGGCTGCAACGCCTTATCGAAGGCTCCGAGGTTTCCGGAAAGCGGGTGCTGGTGGTCGAGGACACCAGCACCACCGGCAACTCGGCGCTGACCGCGGTGCGCGCCGTCCAGGAGGCCGGCGGCGAAGTGGTCGGGGTGGCCACCGTGGTGGACCGGGCCACCGGCGCCGCCGAAGCAATCCAGGCCGAGGGGCTGCCCTACCGAAGCGTGCTCGGCCTCGCCGACCTGGGGCTGAGCTAGTTGCAGGTGGACCTTCGTAGGTATCAGTTGTCACAATTGCCGCAGGCATCCCTGGCGCGGGCGACGTTCGTTGTGCCCACCTCACAGCGACAACAACGTCGTAGTGCACGGCCGCCCGAGTTGTCGCTCAGAGGTGGGCAATTCGTTCATTCCTTCCGGCGGGGAGTGCTGTGCCACGTTGGGCGGACGTGGCACAGGTGCCTCGGCTTGACCTCGAGCCGCTGAATCATGCGCAACCTTTTCCTTGCGATAGCGGCCTGCTTGGCGCTGTGTCTGGCCGGCTGCTCGTCCTCCAGCCAACCGGTGCGCCCGTACGGCGCCCAGGGTCAAACCGCCGACCACGGCGTAGTCCCAGTCGCTGGTCAGTTCGCGCATCAGCGAGCCGATCAAG
>NZ_LZKU01000169.1 GCF_001672975.1 Mycobacterium sp. 1465703.0 | reverse complement strand
ACCAGCGCCGCCGCCCACGCCGCTGTGAGGGTGCTTCGCAATGCCATGGGTTACGCCGCCCGGGGGATCGGTCGCTTGTCCTCCACGGGTTCCGGCTCGGCGATGGAGTTGTTGAGCCGGCCCGCTCCCCAGGTCAAGCCGGCGATCACCATCAGCGTCAGGAACAGCACCACGATCCCGCCGGCGGTGAACAACCAGGTAGGCGCGCCTTGGTCGCGTTCGCGCTGCAGGATGGTGACTTCCAGGACGAACGGCCGCGTGCTGGATGCCAGCGCGGGGACCTCGGGGGCCGGAATGGCGGCATCGGCCGGTTCCCAGATCGGCACGGCCGTCATCGTGCGGCCGTCCTGGACCCGCAGCAGAGTTTTCCAATCTCCCCACACCGGTACCGGCTGGGTGGACCGGTAGTGGCCCGGGCCGAGCTTTTCGAGTCGGTCGATGACCAGGCCGCGGTCGTTATTCATCCGCCCCTGCCAGGACAGGATGGTCAGCCAGTCCGGATGGTCGCTGACCATGTCGGGCGGCGCGAGTTGGACGTCGGCCGACACCATGCGCTGCCCCGGTGCACTGGGCAGATCGGTCAACGTGACGGTGGCGTGGTTCTGGCCTGGCACCAGGATGTGCAACCCGTTGGCCACCGCGCCGCCGATCACCAGCACCGTCAACGCCACCGCCGAGATGGCGATCCGTCGGCCCGGGAGGCGTTGGCCGGTGAGCACCATTCCGAACATGGCGCCGCACACGCCCATCAGGACTGCGACCGGCACCGCCATGGCCAGCGCCTCGACCCACATGGTGATCGGCCAGGGGTAGTGGTACACCGCGCCGATCCACAGCGACTCCAGCCACAGTCCGATGGTGCCCACGCCCAGGCCGGCGACGGCGCCAAACACGATGGGGCGCTTGAAAAGCGGAGTCAGCGCGATCAACTCGACCACCAGCGCGGGGCCGAGGTACAGCGGGAACCAGTTGATCGGGGCGCCGAGTATCGGGCCGACCAGCAAGGCGACCCCGCCACGCAGCGCAATCGCGAAAATCGCGGAGATCAGGGCCGCCCCTCGCCCCATGGTGGTGCGGGCGGCGACCGCCGCCAGGGCCGCTGCGGCGGCGATCAGCATGGGCTGCAGCACCAGGCGGAATTGCGGCACACCGAAGTCAAACTCGATCTGGTAGACCGACAGGCCGATGTACAAGCCTCCGAAAGACAAATAGCGCAAGAAGGTGATGAAGGCGCCGTGGTAGACCTCTTCGCCTTCATAGGCTTCGCCTTCGCGCTCCAGCATCAGCACCGCGAACAGTGAAAAGCAGGCGCCGCCGATCATCATCAAATGCGTTGGGCCCCAGAGTGTTACGTCCTGGCCGAAGATGCGGTGCCAGATGTCGTCGAGCGGGAAGCCGATCATCGCGTACAGGCCGCAGCCGGCCATCAGCACCCCGCCGACCGGGGCGTGCCAGTTTTGGGTGATACGCACCGCCGCCGGGCCGGGCTTGTCGAACGGCAGCACGACCGCCGTCATTCCGCCCAGGAAGATCCCGAACAATCCGATGATGATGAAGTAGTGCGCCGGGTTGGCCAACGGGCCCGGGTCGCGCCCATTGCCGATATGCCAGCTGACATCCCAGATGAACCCGAACAGCGCACAGATGATCGATGTGGTGAACACCAGCACCGGCAGGGCAACCCAGCCGGGCCGGTGGAATTTAGTCCCGACCCTGTCCGCCGCGCGGCTCAACCATTCGATGCGATGGGTGCGGTGCGCATAACCCACCCACAGCAACAGCAGAGTGATCACTACCGCGGCGATCGAGAGCCCGATCACCTGATTGAGTCCGGCACCGCGTGCCGGTGCCTCAGCAACAATCGTCAGTTCATTCGACCGCATCGTCGTGCCTCCCAACCGCGCCGGGCTGCCCCGGAGGATCCGATTCCGTCAACCGCTTATTACTGTCAGGTAGGTTCAGTGATTGTCTGTTTAATGCCCCGATTCAGACCTCGTCAATCACGTTCTTTACCGGGCGTGTCGCGATGCGAAGCGTCCTTCGTGGCACCCGTGGCGTTCCGGCCCTCCCGGCGGTCACGCAGCGCGATGTACAGGATCACCCCGACGACGATCACCGCAGGCAAAAACGCCGGCGCCGCCAGCAGCAGGTAGTGGTGCGCCAAGATTTCGACGTGCGGAGTCACCATGGTCGTATACCCATAGCTAGGTCGTCTCCTTCGGCCGTTACCCTTCTTTGAACACCTTTTCATTCAGCTGCCACCATGTGGCAGATGTGTTCCCACGCGCGGACACGAAAAAGAGGCAGGGGAGTACCTGGTGACTCAAGCGGCAACTCGACCGACGGCCGAAACCGGCAACGACGAGGACATCTTGGCGGTGGCCCGGCAACAGGTGCTGGAGGGCGGCCAGGGCTTGCGCCAGGAGCAGGTGTTGCGGGTACTACAGCTGTCCGACGACCGGCTCGACGAACTGCTGGCGCTCGCCCATGAGGTGCGGATGCGCTGGTGTGGCCCCGAGGTCGAGGTCGAGGGCATCATCAGCCTGAAGACCGGCGGCTGCCCGGAGGACTGTCACTTCTGCTCGCAGTCCGGGCTGTTCGCGTCGCCGGTGCGCAGCGCCCGGCTGGACATTCCCAGCCTGGTCGAGGCGGCCAAACAAACCGCCAAGTCCGGCGCCACCGAATTCTGCATCGTCGCCGCCGTGCGCGGCCCCGACGAGCGGCTGCTGGCCCAGGTCGCGGCGGGCATCGAAGCCATCCGTAACGAGGTCGAGATCAACATCGCCTGCTCGCTGGGGATGCTGACGGGCGAGCAGGTCGAGCAGCTGTCCGAGATGGGTGTGCACCGCTACAACCACAACCTCGAGACCGCCCGCTCGTACTTCACCAACGTCGTGACCACCCACACCTGGGAAGAGCGGTGGGAGACGTTGTCGATGGTCCGCGACGCGGGCATGGAGGTGTGCTGCGGTGGCATCCTCGGCATGGGAGAGACGCTCGAGCAGCGCGCGGAATTCGCCGCCGAACTGGCCGAACTCCGCCCCGACGAGGTACCGCTGAACTTCCTCAACCCGCGACCGGGCACCCCGTTCGGTGACCTGGAGGTGATGCCGGCGAGCGAGGCGCTCAAGTCGGTGGCCGCCTTCCGGCTGGCGCTGCCGCGCACCATGCTGCGGTTCGCCGGCGGCCGCGAGATCACCCTGGGCGATCTAGGCGCCAAGCAGGGCATCCTGGGCGGCATCAACGCCGTCATCGTCGGCAACTACCTGACCACGCTGGGTCGTCCCGCCGAATCCGACCTGGAGTTGCTCGACGACCTGCAGATGCCCCTCAAGGGGCTCAACGCCAGTTTGTAGGCCGGGCTGGCCGCGGCTAGGGATGGGGACTTGTGGTTGGCGATCTGGGCGCTGCGGTCACTGCCGGTGTCTACAACGTCTACACCGGGGAGCTAGGGGGCACCTCAGTGCCGACAGCGGCACAGTTGGGGCTTGAGCCGCCCCGGTTCTGTGCGGCATGCGGGCGCCGGATGGTGGTGCAGGTTCGCCCCGACGGCTGGCGGGCCCGCTGCTCGCGGCACGGGGAAGTCGATTCCGCCGACCTGGAGATGCAACGGTGACCGAGCAACCCAACACCGGTGCACCCGCCGCCGTTTCCCGCCGTACCCGGGTGCGCGCGCTGCTGATCGTCGCCGTCGGCTCGGCCGCAACCGGGCTGGCGATCGGCGGGGTGTGGGCGTGGATCGCCCCGCCCATTCGCGCCGTGGTGGCACTCACCCGCTCGGGCGAGCGGGTTCATGACTACCTGGGCAAC